>JBFLXJ010000012.1 GCA_040757085.1 Bacillota bacterium
GGGCGGTTGGGGGTGGCGGGACGCGGACAGGCCATAATAGGTACGGCGGGGCACGTGGATCACGGGAAGACGGCCCTCATCCGGGCTCTCACCGGGGTCGACACCGACCGTTTGCCTGAGGAGAAGCAGCGGGGGATATCCATCGAGCTCGGATTTGCCCCCCTGCGTCTCCCGTCGGGCAGGCGAGCCGGTGTGGTGGACGTACCCGGCCATGAGCGGTTCGTCCACCACATGGTGGCGGGTGCGGCGGGGATGGACCTGGTGATCCTGGTAGTGGCGGCAGACGAGGGCATCATGCCCCAGACCCGGGAACACGTGGATATCCTGTCCCTGCTGGGCATACGTCACGGGCTGGTGGCACTGACCAAGGTGGACCTGGTGGACTCCGAATGGTTGGAACTGGTGGGTGAGGAGGTGCGCCGGTACCTGGCTGGTACCTTCCTCGGGGATGCTCCCATCATCGGGGTCTCCAGCGTGACGGGGCAGGGGCTGGAGGCGCTGCGTCAGGAGTTGGACCGCCTGCTGGGCCGGGTGCCCCCTCGGGATCCCGGTGGGCCGGTGCGCCTTCCCGTGGACCGGGTCTTCACCGCCCCGGGGTTCGGCACCGTGGTGACGGGTACCCTGGTGAGCGGCACGGTGCGCACGGGGGACACGGTGGAAGTGCTGCCCGGGGGGAGGCAGGCCCGGGTACGCCAGGTGCAGGTGCACGGCGAGCGAGTGGAGGAAGCTGTTGCGGGTCAGAGGGTAGCACTGAACCTGGCCGGGCTGGAGCACCGCCGGGTAGAGCGAGGGCAGGTGGTGTGCACCCCCGGCGTGTTTTCGTCCACCTCCCGGCTGGCGGGGCGCCTGGAGCTGTTGCCCGGTGCTGCACCCCTGAGGTCGGGAACCCGCGTACACTTCCACCTGGGGACGGCAGAGGTTTCCGCCCGCGTGGTGCTGCTCGACCGGGAGGAACTTCTGCCGGGGGCGGAGGGCCTGGCCCGCTTTCGCCTCGAAGGGGAAGTGGTGGCGGCGCGGGGGGACCGTTTCGTGGTCCGCTCCTGGTCTCCCCTTCGTACCGTGGGAGGAGGCAAGGTGCTGGCACCTCACTCCTGGCATCGGCGCTATGCGGCCGCCCACCTGGAGTCTCTTCGCGAACTGGAGGAGGAGGGAATTTCGGGGGAAGTGCTGGCTGCCCTGGAAGGGGGGGAGGTGTTACGCACGGCTGAGGACCTGGCAGGCAGGTCGGGCCTGGGAGCTGCCGAGGTGGAGGCGAATCTGACGGAGCTTCTGTCCCAGGGCAGGGTGGTGAGGATTTCGGCGCCGGGGGAGACGGGTGGTGCCGCCCAGTGGTGGGGTTCCGCAACCCGGCTGGCGGACCTGGAGTCGCGGGCGCTGCATCTTCTGGACGGGTACCACGCCCGTCATCCCGCCCGGGCGGGCATGCCGCGGGAGGAGTTGCGACAGCGGCTGGGTATGGCGGACTCCCGCGCCTTTGCGGCCCTTCTGGCGGAATGGGAAGGAAAGGGGGTTCTGGGAACCGGGGGTGACCGCGTCTGGCGGGCCGGTTTCCGTCCCGCTGCCGGCGGTGCCCTGGGCCGGGCCCGCCAGCTGGTGGTGGAGAAGCTGACGGAAGGCCGGTTCTCCCCTCCCCTGGGTGGCGAGTTAGTGGAGGAGGTGACGCGGTTGGGGGTGGCACGCGAGGATGCAGCGGACCTGCTGGAGGTGCTTGTCCGGGAAGGAGAAATCGTCCGCATCACCGCAGAATTGTACCTGGCCGCGCCGGTATACCGGGAACTGGAGCAGATGGTGAGAGAGTTCCTGCAAGAACACGGCTCCATGACGGCTGCCCAGTTCCGCGATCTGCTGGGGACCACCCGCAAGTACGCCATCCCGCTGCTGGAGCATCTGGACGCGGTGAGGTTTACCAGACGCTTGGGTGATCAGCGCGTGCTGTACGGCGGTGCGGGCTGACCTCCATAACACCGGCGACGCGGTCCGGAGGGTGCGAGGTCGTGGACTTGCTCGCCGGTGGTGGGGCACGAAGGGGGTGATGGGCGGTTGGCGAACCAGGTGACCCTGGAGACGGTGAAGGCTGACCCACGGGTACATGCCTACCTTCAGGCCGTGGACGATTACCTGGAGGCGGTGGGTTACACGGAGCACGGCCGGCGTCACGCCGGCCTGGTGTCCAGCATCGCGCGCAACATCCTCACCCACCTGGGCCATCCCGAGCGGCAGGCGGAGCTGGCTGCCATTGCGGGCTATCTGCATGACCTGGGAAACCTGGCCGGCCGTCCCCGTCACTGGCAGACCGGGGCCCTGCTGGCCGCCCAGTTGTTGACGGGGATGGGGATGCTCCCGGAAGAGGTGGCTGCCATCGTGGCGGCCATAGGCAACCACGACGAGCTGGACGGGGAGCCCACCAATACGGTGGGGGCGGCGCTCATCCTGGCCGACAAGTCGGATGTACACCGCACCCGGGTGCGCAATCGCGACCCCGCCACCTTCGACATCCACGACCGGGTGAATTATGCCGTCACCCGGTCGTTCTTGCGCGTGGACCCGGCCCGCCGTTCCCTGCGGCTGGAATTGACCATCGACACCCAGGTTTGCGGCGTGATGGACTACTTTGAGATATTCATGGACCGCATGCTCCTGTGCCGGAGGGCGGCTCGGTTCCTGGGCTGCCGCTTCGAACTGCAGTTCAACGGCATTCCCCTCGCCTGACCTTGCGTTGACACCCCGGAGGACAGGCCATATAATCCCCCTGGTGAGATAAAAGGGGGGTACTTCTGCGTGTTTTCCTGGATTAAGACCGTGGCCTCCCAGCCGCTCTACCTGGTAGCCGTGCTGCTGGGGGCGGGCCTGGTGGTCCTGGGGTGGGTCCTGGGGTACCGGCGCACCCGCGGAGCCGCCAGGTCGCGCCTGGTGCTGTTCACGGCAGTCGTCCTGGTCCTGGCGGGCGGCTTTTATTTTACCCACGTGCAGCCCCTGCTGGGCATGGTGAATCTGGGACTGGACCTGCAGGGCGGCATCCACGTGGTCATGGAGGGAGTGGATACTCCCGAGCGCCCCGTGACCGAGGAGGGCATGCGCAAGGTGGTCGAAGTGATCCGCCGGCGCGTGGATGGCATGGGGGTAACGGAGCCCATCATCCAGAGGCAGGGGGCGCGGCGCATCATTGTGGAACTCCCCGGGATCAAGAATCCTGACCAGGCGGTGCAACTCATCGGGCGAACCGCCGTTCTTGCCTTCAAGGATCCCGAGGGTAACACGGTGGTCACCGGTGACGATCTGCTCTCTGCCGACGCCCAGGTGGGTCCGGGTGGAGAATACGTAGTGGCCCTCAAGTTCAAGGGCGAGGGGGCGCGCCGGTTCGCCGACGCCACCACCAAATTCGTGGGGCAGCAGATCGCCATCTACCTGGATGAGGAACTGGTCCAATCACCCGTGGTGCAGGGACCCATCCCCACCGGAGAGGCGATCATCAGGGGGTACGACACTTACGAGGAGGCCAAGCGGGTGGCGGCGGTTCTGACCTCGGGCGCCCTGCCCGTCAAGCTTCAGATCGTGGAGAACCGCACTGTCTCTGCTACCCTGGGTTCGGACTCCATCGCGCGGTCCAAGGTGGCCGCCGCGGTAGCGGTGACCCTTATCCTCCTCTTCCTGATCGTGCACTACCGGGTGCCGGGGCTGGTGGCCGCCTTCGCCCTGGGTATATATGCCCTGCTCTTCCTGGGAGCACTGGTAGTTCTGGACGCCACCTTGACCCTTCCCGGCATCGCCGGGGTGTTGCTGGGCATGGGCATGGCCGTGGACGCCAACATCATCATCTTCGAGCGGGTGAGGGAAGAATTGCGCACCGGGCGCACGGCCCGTTCCGCCATCGACACCGGGTTTGCCCACTCCCTCCGCACCATCATCGACTCCAACGTCACCACCATCATCGCCGCCGTGGTGCTGTACTACTTCGGTACCGGCCCCATCCGGGGTTTCGCAGTCACCCTGCTCGTGGGTGTGGCGGCGACCGTCGTCACGGGGGTGTTCATAACCCGATACCTTTTGCGTCTGGTCATGGATTCTGCCTTGTTCGGCAACGTCAGGGCGTTGTGGGGCCTTAAGGGGTGAGGGTTTTGTACAGAATCGATTTCATTGGTCGGGCCAGGCTGTGGATGAGCATTTCCCTCGCCCTGGTCGTGGTCGGCATAGCGTCCATGGTGGTGGGGATGGCCACCGGCCGGGGAGCATTGAACTTCGGGATCGACTTCACGGGCGGAACCATCCTGGATCTGAAGTTCGAGCAGCCCGTGGATCTGGGGCGCGTACGCAACGTGGTCCTGGGACAGGGCCTGGGCGAAGCCGTCATCCAGCAGGACCAGACCGACCCCCGTGTCGTCCTGATCCGTACCCGTTCTCTAACCCCGGAGGCTCGGGACGCCCTGCTGGGAGCCCTGGAAAAAGATCTGGGCAGGCACACCGTCCTGCGCGTGGAGGACGTGCACGGCGTGATCGCGCGCAACCTGATTATGCAGGCCGTGCTGGCGGTCCTCATCGCCCTGGTGGGTATCCTCATCTACCTGGCATTCCGATTCGAGCATCGCTTCGGGGTAGCGGCAGTGCTGGCCCTGTTCCACGACGCCATCATCGTCCTGGGCGCCTTTGCCCTCTTCCGGGTGGAGGTGGGGGCGCCATTCGTGGCGGCCGTGCTCACCATCGTGGGTTATTCGGTTATGGACACGGTGGTGGTGTTCGACCGCATCCGGGAGAACCTGAAGTTGAAGCAACGGGGCCAGAGTTTCGCCGACGTGGCCAATCTCAGTATCAACCAGGTGGTGGGTCGTTCCATTAAGACGTCCCTCACGGTCTTCTTTGCGGTGATGGCGGTACTGCTTTTCGGGGGCAAGACCACGCGGGACTTCGCGCTCGCCCTGGCCATCGGCGTCATCAGCGGTACCTACTCTTCGATTTTCATCGCCAGTCCCATCTGGGTCTGGTGGCGCGAACGGGAAGAGCGGGCCCGGCGCCGGGCCGCTGAGCCCACCCGGCTCCGGCCTGCCGAAGGCGGCCGTCTCCGTCCGGCTCCGGCGACCCGGCCTGCGTCGGCTGGCGGTTGGCCGGCGGAGGGCACGCGGCAGGCGGTGGCTGGCGGTCGCCCCGCGGCAGGAAAGAAGCGGGGTGGCAAGAGAAAGAGGAAGAAGCGTTAATCCGGGGGAGGGGTTCGCGATGGGCGACCGCACGCTGGTGTTGATTCCCGGGCCGACGCCGGTGGTGGACGAGATACTGGAAGGCCTGGCCCGGCCCGTGCTTGCCCATACCGATCCGCGTTTCGTGGAAGTTTTCCGGTGCGTGATCGCGCGGGTGCGCCAGCTGATGGGGGCCCGGGAAGCCTTCGTGGTGGCGGGCACGGGTACCCTGGCCATGGAGATGGCCCTGGTGAACACGGTGGCCCCCGGGGAACGGGTGCTGGTGGTATCCCACGGGTACTTCGGGGACCGCTTCGTGCCTCTGGCGCAGGCTTTCGGCATCGAGGTGGACGTCCTGCGCGCCGAATGGGGCAAGCGTGTCCCGGTGGAGGAGATCAGGGCCCAACTGGGGCGCCGGCGGTACCGGGCGGTGACGGTGACCCATGTGGACACCTCCACCGGGGTGGCGGCAGACATAGCTGCGGTTGGCCCCGTCATTCGGGAAGCGGGAGCGCTGTTCATCCTGGATGGCGTGTGCGCCACCGGCGGTATAGACGAGGATATGGAAACCTACGGCATCGACGTGGTGCTCACCGGGTCTCAAAAGGCATTGGGGGTTCCGCCCGGGCTGGCCCTGGTGGGATTTGGTCCGCGGGCACTGGAGGTGCGGGCTGCCCTGGTGCGGGTCCCCGCCTACTACTGCGACATCGCCAACTGGCGCCCGGTGATGGAGGAGCCCAGTCGCTACTTTGCCACCCCGGCCGTGAACATGGTGGTGGCTATGGATGTAGCCCTGGACATCGTCTTCCGTGAGGGGCCTTCCCGCCGGTACCAGCGTCACCTGGCTTACGGACGGGGGATGCGGGCAGCCATGCGGGTCCTCGGTTTCGAACCCCTGGCCGCGGAGGAGGAAGCAGCTCCCACTACTACGACGGTGCGGTACCCCGATGGACTTGACGATGCTACCTTCCGCAATCTCATGGCCGCCCGGGGCGTAACCGTGGCCGGTGCCCTGGGATCCCTGGCTGGAAAAGCATTCCGGGTTGGCCACATGGGGAACGTCACCGTCGCTGAACTGGAGCAGGCCGTGCAGGCTATGGCCGACTGCCTGGGCGAGATGGACCGTCACGCCGACGCTGCGGCGGCCCGGCAGGCCCTGCTGGAAGCCACCGGCCCTTACGCCGATTTCCGCCCCACCGCCCGGGGGTGAGTGGGCACCCCGGGCCTGAGCCGTTTCTTGGAGGGAGGTTACCGGCGCCGATGCCTGCCGGGCGAAAAGCGCGGTCAGTGGGCGCCGGCGCCCAGCAAGAAGCTTACGGCCAGGACGACGAGGACCAGGCAGGTTATGACGGCGTAGGTGCGGTCGCGGTCGCGCAGGAACACAGCCAGAGAAGCGGCTACCCGCACGATGGGCGTGAGGATGAGGAGCATGAGCCCCAGGGCGATTACGGAGTACGGCTGCGGGGGCACCAGGCCCCGTATCGCTTCCCTGGGGCCGGTGGGCCCCTGACCCAGGTAGGGTAGCAGCTTTCCGGGGGCAAACGCCAGGGGAGCGGTACCGGTGCTGCCGGTAACCAGGAGCAACACCACCCCCACCCCCACCACTGCGGCACTGATGAACACACCCCAGCGTAAGATGGCGGATATCACGTCCTCGATGTCGCGTCGCGCCCGGCAGGAGCCGGTGGGATGTTCCTCCTGGCTGCGAGCGGACAAAGGTGTCACCCCCTGATTCCCCGTAAAAACATCTGGATGGCCACATACAGCAGGATGGGGATGAAGGCCTTGCGCAGCAAGGTGTTGCGTAGCCGGGTCATCAGGTGGGCTCCTGCCCGCGCCCCCAGGAGCACTCCCAGGGCCACCGGGCCGGCCAGGATCGGGTTCACGTCCCCGCGGGCAAAATAAACGCCGGCCGAAGCCGCTGCGGTAACGCCGATCATGAAGTTGGAAGTGGCGGTGGAGACCTTCATGGGCAGGCGCATGAGCCCGTCCATGGCCAGGACCTTGAAGACGCCGCTGCCGATCCCCAGGAGTCCGGAAGCGATGCCGGCCCCGTACATGGTGGCGAGGGCGGGCAGGGCACGGGTGGCCCGGTACGACACTCGCTGGCCCAGCGCTTGATCGTAATACTCACCCTGCAGGTTCAGGCGTCGGGAGAACCGGTCGGGCTCTACGGGGGCGGGCAGTTCCTGCTGGCGTCTCTGGAAGAGGGAACAGGCGGAATAAATGAGGAGCAGCCCGAACAACAGGTACAGTCCCCGCGTGGGGACGAGACCCGCCAGCAGGGCGCCGGTGACAGCACCCGCCGTGGTACCCAGCTCCAGGAACATGCCCACCCGCAGGTTGGTCAGGCGGTCGGCGACGTAAGAAGAGGCCGCCCCGCTTGAAGTGGCGATGACCGACACAATGCTGGCTCCCAGGGCCAGGCGGATGGGTACTCCCAGGACCAGGGTGAGAAAGGGGATCACGATGATCCCCCCGCCCAGCCCCATGATCGATCCGATCAGCCCCGCCACTGCCGAAACGGCCACCAGGAGCAAGACGAAAAGAAAGGCCGTCAACGTCATCCCCCCAACGCCTGCTGCGTGGACTGCTGCCGGGCTAAATTGCAATGTATCACACCTGGTTCCCGACAGCAAGCCAAGTGGCGATTGAGAGGCGCCTGGCGGCCTCCGACGGCACTCCCACAGTGCCCGGGTGCGCGTGGTGGCGCTAGCTGCGCCGCCGGAAGGTGCGGCAGCAGGTGTGTTCGGACTTGCGGGCCTCTGCCCTGCCTCCGCCTGCCTGCCCGCCCACCCGCGCGCCTGCTTCCAGATCACCCACTTCGTAGGCGGTGCCCTCGGGCTCCACCACTCCCCGGCGGTAGACACCCACCTCGCCGATCTCCATGCCCGCGCCTGCTCGCCGGGCAGCCGTTCCTGTCGCACCTGCTCCCGCGGCACCTGCTCCCTCTCGACCGATCCCGGTGTGGTTGATGTCCACCTCGATCTTGGGAGCATCGCAACTGTTGGGGGGAACCCAGAAGTGACAACTGTCCACCGTGCACTTGACTCCGGAAAGGGCCACGTCCTTCACCTCCCGGCCTTATTTTCCCGGACCGACCCCTCCTTCATGTATGGGCGGGTGCGAACGCAGCGTGTACGGGCGGGGGCCGTTCCCTGTATGCGGGCAGGCGGGCCGGGCCTGTTCCCGGCAGGAAAAGGGGCCGCAGCAGAAGAAGCGACAGGCGGAGAGGAGGGGGATCCCTGTGCAAGCCGACCTTGTGCTCCTGGGCGGACGGGTGAGCACGCTCGATGCCGAGCGACCTCAGGCTTCCGCGGTGGCCTGCCGGGCGGGGCGCATCCTGGCGGTGGGGTCCGACCAGGAGGTGACGCCCCTGGCCGGCCCTGGTTCTCGGGTCATCTTCCTGGGCGGCCGCCGGGTAACGCCCGGATTCATTGACAGTCACATGCACCTTTCCTGGTTTGGCCTGGGCCTGGGTTACATCGACCTGGTGGGAGTTCGTTCCCTTGAGGTCTTGCAGGATCTGGTGCGATCGCGCGCCGCAGGAGAGGCCGGGGAGACCTGGATACTGGGACGGGGTTGGGACCACGAACTCCTGGGCGTGTTGCCCTCCCGCCATCACCTGGACGCGGTGGCACCGCGACACCCCGTCCTTTTGACCAGGGTTTGCGGGCACGTGGCCGTGGCCAACACCCGCGCCCTGGAGGTGGCCGGCATTTCCCGCGGGACACCGGACCCCCCGGGAGGCGTGATCGACCGCGATGCGGGGGGAGAACCCACCGGCGTGCTGCGGGAGGAGGCCATGGATCTGGTCCGCTCCAGGATTCCCGCGCCCGGGGTGGAAGAAATGGCGCGGGCACTGGCGGCCGGGGCTGAGCGTGCCCTCGCCGCCGGGATTACTTCGGTGCATTCCAACGATGGCAGCCTGGGTCAGGGGTTGGGGTTTGTCCCCGAGGCGTACCGGCGGGCATTCGAACTGGGGATGCGCCTGCGGGTGTGGTGGGATTTTCCGGGCGAGATGCTGGCCGAGGCCCGCGAGCGGGGGTGGAAGTCCGGCCAGGGTGACGAGTGGTTCCGGGTGGGATCTGCCAAGTTCTTCGCCGATGGTTCCCTGGGAGGGGGAACGGCAGCTCTATCGGAGCCGTATGCGGACGAGCCGGGTTCCCGGGGCGTCCTCACCATGGATCCCGCCGAACTGGCCGTTCGGGTGAGGGAGGCGCGGGATGCCGGCGTCCAGGTGGCCATCCACGCCATCGGGGACCGCGCCATCGAGGTGGCGCTGGACGCCCTGGAAGGGGCGGGTCCCTGGGATGCCCGGGCCGGTGCGCGGGGGCGTCCCCGCCTGGTACACTGCCAGGTGATGCGCCCGGACCTGTTCCGGCGCATGAAGGCCTGCGGGGCGGTGGCGGACCTGCAGCCGCGTTTCGTTTCCAGCGACAAGCGCTTCGCCCAAAAGCGCCTGGGACCGGCAAGGGCGCCCCTCTCCTACGCTTGGCGGTCTTTCCTGGACGCGGGCGTACCGGTGGCTTTTGGCAGTGATTGCCCGGTAGAACCCATCGATCCCATGCTGGGCGTGTACGCGGCCGTGACCCGGTGCGACACGGACGGCGATCCCCCGGGTGGCTGGTACCCGGAGCAAAAACTCACCGTCGAGGAGGCTATCCAAGGTTTCACGGTGGGGGCGGCCCGGGCGGTGGGCGAGGAAAGCGAAAAGGGAACCCTTACTCCGGGCAAGCTGGCCGACCTGGTGGTCTGGGACCCCGACCCCATGATCGCGGATCCATTTCAGCTAAAGGATGTGCGCCCGCTCCTGGTGGTGGTGGGCGGGCAGGTGGTGTACGAGCGCGGTTGACGGAGACAATAAGGGGGGCGGTGGAAGGATGCCCAGCGGTAGCGGGGGCCCCGAGCTTCCGGATGCCACGGAGCGCCTGGAGCACCGCCTGCAGGAGGTCCTGGTGGCCCTGCAGAGAGCCCGGCTGGCCGAGTACCTGGAACTCCTGCAGCGTCCGGGCCGGCTCGTTTACCTCAACCTGCTGGCCGGTCTGGCCCGGGGGCTGGGCATGGCCATCGGGTTTACCATCCTGGGGGCAGCGGTGATCTGGTTCCTGCGTTCCAGTTTCCTGATCAATATGCCAGTGATCGGGTCCTGGATCGCCCAGCTGGTGCGCATCGTGGAGATGGAACTCCGTGCCCCCCATTGACGCCGCAAGATGAAACGGCGCCTCACTGGCGCTCCGGACAGAACCGGTGCTCCGTCGTATTCCCACCCGGGGAGGTGAACCCGGTGTCACCCCTTGGAGATTCGGATCTGAGCTATTTCCGCACCCGCCTCGGTGAGGAACGGGCGCGTGCCCTCCTGGAATTGCAGGATCTGCACGAGGGCCTGCGCGACCCTCTGGGTGCGTCCATCGGAGAATTTTCCGTCTACGATAACCATCCCGGCGACGTGGGGTCGGAGACGTTTGAACGGGAGAAAGACCTGGGACTCACCGACAACGCTCGCTTCCTCCTGCGCCAGATCGACGAGGCCCTGCGGCGGATGGAGGCGGGGTCATACGGCAACTGTACCCGCTGCGGGCAGGAGATTCCCCGGGAAAGGCTGGAGGCCGTACCCTGGGCTACCCTCTGTATCGGCTGCCAGCGGGATCGGGAACGAAGGGTCCGGGCGGCCCGCGAGCTCCGTGGGCGTCCCGGTCGGCCGCCGGAGGAAGAGGTGATATCGGCCCACTACGGGCACCTGCGCGGACTGCGCCGCCCGGGGTCCATGTACGACGCCGAAGATGCCTGGGAGGACGTGGCACAGTACGGGACGGCCCAGGGGCCTCAGGACGACCCCAGTATGGTGGACTACGACGCCACCCGCCGCCATCCGCCCGGCAGGCCCCGTTACCGGGGCCAGCGCCCCCGCTGAGCGGGCCCGGTGGTGGGTGTGCGGGCGATGTGTTATGCTTTATCGCGATGGGTGTGACATCGCGACTGCGAGCAGGCACCGGCGCGGGAAGGGCACGGTCCCTGGGGGTCATGGGGGCCTGGGCCCTGCTGGCACTGGCACTGGATCGGGTGAGCAAGGTGGTGGTTGCCCGCAGCATCCTGCCCGGGGAATCAGTGCCGGTGTGGCAGGGAGTTTTCCACCTCACCCACGTGCGCAATCCCGGCGCTGCCTTTGGGTTGCTGCCCGGATGGGACGGGCTGCTCGTGGTCCTGCCCGCGGCGGTTGCGCTGGCCGCCGTCTGGCTGGTGCCCGCCCTGGTGGGGCAGCACCCCGTGGCACCCCTGGCGGTCGGGCTGATCGTGGGGGGGGCACTGGGGAATCTGGTTGACCGGGTCACCACCGGGCTGGTGACAGATTTCCTGGACTTCCGCGTCTGGCCAGTGTTCAATCTGGCCGATACCTTCATCGTGGCGGGGGCGGGGCTGCTCCTTTTATCCCTGCTGCGCAGGGGGGCAGACTAACGTGGCTCGCCGCTTCGCCACCGTGGTGCCGGCGGGCGCAGGAGGGAGACTGGACCGCTTCCTGGCCGCCCTGAGTGAATTGGGACTCAGCCGTTCCCGCTTGCACCACCTCATCACCGAGGGACTGGTCGCCGTGGACGGTGCTCCCCGCAAGCCCTCTTTCCAGGTCCAGCCGGGCCAGGTGGTGGAAGTGCTCATCCCCGATCCCGAACCGTCCCACCTGGAGCCGGAGGAAATCCCCCTTGACATCGTGTACGAGGACGCCGACGTGCTGGTGGTGAACAAGCCCCGCGGTCTGGTGGTGCATCCGGGGGCGGGAAACCCCCGCGGTACTCTGGTGAACGCGGTGCTTCGGCATTGCCCTGACCTGGGAGCGGTGGGGGACAGGATCCGGCCCGGTATAGTGCACCGGCTGGATAAGGATACCACCGGGCTCCTGGTGGTGGCCAAGAACCAGGAGGCGCTGGCTGCCCTGCAGGGGCAACTGAAAGGCCGGTGGCTAGGACGGTACTACCTGGCGGTGGTGGCAGGGGACATGCCCGCTGACCGGGGGGAGGTGAATGCTCCCATAGGCCGGCATCCCGTCCACCGGCAGCGCATGGCGGTGGTGAAGACAGGGCGGCCCGCCATCACCGGGTGGCAGGTGCGGCAGCGCTTCGGAAAGGCCACCCTGCTGGAGGCCCGTCTCGTAACCGGGCGCACCCACCAGGTGCGGGTGCACATGGCCCACCTGGGTCATCCCGTCCTGGGGGACCGCGTGTACGGGGGGCAGCGTGCCTGCCCGCCCGGCTTGCCCCTGCCGAAGGGTCAGGCCCTGCACGCATGGCGCCTGGAGTTCTTTCATCCCCGCACGGGAGACCGGATGGAGTTCACCGCTGATCCCCCGGAGGACTTCCAGCAGCTCGTGCGGGCATTGCAGGAATGTGCTTGCCGTCTGACGTAATTTTGCAGGGGTGTTGGATTGCCGGTTTCAGAATTGATGGGACAGATGGCGATCCGCATGTGTGTGATCGCCACCATAGCCTTCATCTTCACCAGGTGGCGACCCTTCCGGCGGCTGGTGGTTTCCTGTGCCGACCGGCGGGAGAAGGTGGCTCTTACCTTCATTTTCGGTGCCCTGGGGATCATGGGGACTTATTCGGGCGTGCCGGTGCTGGGTGCTATTGCCAACCACCGGGTGGTGGCGGCAGCGGTGGCGGGTCTCCTGGGCGGACCCTGGGTGGGCCTGGGGGCGGGGGCGATCGCCGGGCTGCACCGGTACGCCCTGGGGGGTTTCACCTGCCTGGCCTGCGGCAGTGCCACCGCGGTGGAGGGCCTCCTGGCCGGTCTGGTGCGGGCGGCCATAGACCGGCGGCGCGGTTCCTGGCGGTTGCGGCCCTGGATGGGTTGGCTGGTGGGCCTGGTGGGGGAGAGCCTGCACATGGGAATGGTGGTGCTGTTCTCCCGGCCCCTCCTCGAGGCGGTGGCGTTGGTGCAGGTGATCGCCGCCCCCATGATCCTGGTGAACTCCCTGGGCGTGGCTATCTTCCTCGCTATGCTGGAAGGGGTGCGCGCGGAGGAGGAAAAGGCACAGGCCGTCCAGACCCACAGGGTACTGGAGGTGGCCGGTCTTACCTTGCCCCACCTCAGGCGGGGACTGGACGAGACCAGCGCCTCTGCGGTGGCCGGGCTCATCGTGGAGCACACCGGGGTGAGCGCGGTGGAGATCGGGCGGGACGGGGAGGCTCTGGGGAAAGCGGGAGAGATCCCTCCGGGTGCAAGGCCGGTGGAGGCCGAGTTGCGCTGCGGCCGCGACCCGGTGGGGTGGGTGCGGCTGTACGGATCGTCGGCGGGCGAGCCCGGTTCCACCGAAGTGGCTCTCGCCCGCGGGCTGGCCAGCCTTTTCTCCGTGCAGCTTGAACTGGGCCACATGGAGCGCCGGGTGGCGCTGGCCACCCGCGATTGCTTGCGGGCGCTCCGCGCCCAGGTCAACCCGCACTTCCTCTTCAACACCCTGAACACCGTGGTTCACTACTGCCGCTCCGACCCAGAGACGGCGCGACGGCTGATCCTGGACATAGCGGCATTCCTGCGACGCACCCTGGTCGAGGAGGCCGATGTGGTACCCCTGTCCCGGGAACTGGAGTACCTGGACGCCTTCCTGGCCATAGAAAGGGCACGCTTCGGGAACAACCTGCGCGTGATAAAGCGGGTGGCTCCGGAGGTACTGGCCGTGCCCATCCCTTCCTTCAGCCTGCAGCCCCTGGTGGACAACGCCCTGCACCACGGCCTGTGGCCACGGGGGGGGCGGGGTACCATCTGGATAGAGGGTGAGCGGGCCGGCCGCCGGGTGCGCCTCACCGTCCGGGATGACGGTGTCGGTTTCGCCACTCGGCCGATCACGACCTCCAGTAACGCGTGCGTGTTTCCGGACCATGCCGGTGATGCGTCCACCGGTGCGGCGACGGCGGGTGCTGACGGACATTGCGGCGTGGGACTGAAGAATTTGCGGGAACGACTGGCGGCGTGTTACGGTAGCGATTTCGGGTTTGAGGTGAAGAGCAGGCCGGGGAAAGGCACAGCCGTGACCATCGCGATCCCCCTGGCGCCCGTAAATGCCGGGGGAGTGCGGAAGTGGGAGGATGCTTCACTCCAGGCTGCGGGTGGTGGTGGCTGACGACGAGCTCCCGGCCCGGGGGGAGCTGCGCCACCTGCTGGAGGAAACGGAGCTGGCGGAAGTGGTCGCCGAGGCAGAGTCGGCACAGGAGGCCCTGGCTGCCATCCTGCGCTACCGCCCCGATGTTGTGTACCTGGACGTGCGCATGCCCGGGCTGAGTGGCATGGACCTGGCCCGTACGCTGGGCCAGATGACTCGGCCCCCGGTGGTGGTGTTTGCCACGGCCTACGAGAACTATGCCGTGGAAGCGTTTGGGGTGGGGGCGGTCGATTACATTCTGAAGCCTTTCGAGCCCGCGCAGGTCCTGCGCTCCCTGCTCCGCAGCCAGGAACGGCTTGGGGGACGGCCGCGGGCGCGCAGCCCCTTGCCCGTCCCCGTGCAGGGGGATGGCGGCATCCGCTTCCTGCGCCCCGAGTCCCTCGTGTACGTGCGGGCGCGGGGTAAACGGTGCCTGGTGCGTGCGTGCGGGCAGGAGCACGTCTCCCGGCTGAGTCTGCGGGAACTCGAGCGGCGGTTACCTCCCCAGTTTTTGCGCGTGCACCGCAGCTACATAGTGAACCTGCACCGCGTGGTGGAAGTGCATCCCTGGTTCAGCGGGTCGGTGATTTTGACCCTCGAGGACGGGGGAAGGGTGCAGGTACCGGTGGGACGCAAGTATACCAGTACTGTACGGGCTGCGCTAGGGATCTGATCCACTGGCGTTCGTGCCGCGGTGAGCGCTGTTCGTGCCCCCGCCGTGCTCTTTGTTCCCAGACCCTTGAGAGGAGTGTGACTGTACTGTAAACTCGGAGCGGGAGGTGGGAATGAGCAGGCAGAAATGCGGGAAGCAGGTCGGGCAGCCGGAAAATTGGTCAGAAAGGAGCGAGAGAACTGTGAACAGTGCGCTGGCTCTGGTATTGTCCCTGGCGGCAGGTCTGTTCACGTACCACGTCTACGCTCGCTACGTTGACCAGCGGATCATCCAGGCTGACGCCCGCAGGGCGACGCCGGCCCGGCTGTATATGGACGGAGTGGATTTCATGCCCACGAGCAAGCACGTGCTTTTCGGTTACCAGTTCAAGTCCATTGCTGCCCTGGGTCCGGTCACGGGTCCCATCATCGCCATGCAGTGGGGATGGTTGCCTGCCTTCCTCTGGGTCATTCTGGGTACCATGTTCATCGGATGGGTGCAGGACTACACCAGTTGTATGATCGGAGTGCGGAACGAGGGCCAGACTTTCGGCGCCCTCAGCTACCGCCTCATTTCTCCCCGGGGCCGCATTACGCTCCTGGCCTTCATTTTCTTCTATCTGATCCTCATCGTGGCGGCATTCGGGAAGATAGTGGGCGATATGATGGCAGCCGTCCCGTCCGTACCGGTGGCCATCGTGGCCCTTGTGGTGGTAGGGCTGGGAGCCGGCTACCTGATCTATCGGAAGCATGCCGACATCGTGTACACCACCCTGGGCATGGTGGTGCTGGCCCTGCTGGCCATATGGCTGGGGACCGGTGTCCCGATCAAGGCATCGCCCATGACGTGGGTCATATTCGCCCTGGCGTTCTCCTACGCTGGCGCGGTGTTGCCCATATGGCTTTACGGCCAGCCCATCAACTACATCTCATTCTACCTGGTTTTCCTGGGCATGATCGGGGCGGGCATCGGTGTCTTCGTGGGACACCCCACCTTCACCATCCCGGCCTTCACCAAATGGACCATCCCCCTGGGCCCCATTTGGCCGCTGCTGTTCGTCACCGTGGCCTGCGGTGCCATCTCCGGGTGGCACAGCCTGGTCTCCAGCTCGGGTAGTGCCCGCCAGCTGGAGAAAGAAACCGACGCCCGTTACGTGGGGGCGGGGGCCATGATTTCGGAGATGGTGCTGGCCACCCTCTCCATCATCATCGCGGCTGCCACCTTCGCCAGTTTCAAAGACTATGGGGCGGCCCTGGCCAAGGGACCCGCATACATCTTCGCGACGGGGATGTCTGGCCTGCTCAACTTCCTGGGCATTTCCCAGGAGTTCGGCAAGGCTTTTGCCGGTGCCATGTACGTCATCCTGGCCATCACCGTCATGCAACTGGTGCTGCGGGTGGCCCGCCTGTCCACCACCGAACTGCTGGGCGACTATATCCCAATCATGCGTAATATGTACGTGACCGCGGCCCTGGTGGCCATCATCTGCTGGGCCCTGATCGCCACCGGTACCTGGCAGTACATCTGGACCCTGTTCGGTGGTTCCAACCAGCTCATGGCTGCCCTGGCCCTCATGCTGGTGTCGATCTGGCTCAAGCAAACCGGCCGCAACTGGCACTTCACTTTCTGGCCCATGCTCTTTATGTTCGCGACCACGGTGTGCGCCCTCGTCCTCACCGGCATCAAGCTATTCAGGGCCCCGGCCCTGCTCCTGGCGGGGAAGATCAAGCCTCCCGCCGGGCAGACCGTTGCCATGGCCATCGGTGGTAACTACGTGTCGGGCGTGATCGCCTTCCTGCTGGTGCTGGCAGCCCTGGTCCTGGTGGTGGACGGGTTGCGGGTGTTCTTCGCTGCCCGGCCCTCGGCGGAAGCGGGGGCGACTCAGGCTTCCAGCACTGCCGACTGACACCTGATGGGTGGGACGCCGGGGGTATCGTGGCTGCCCCGTGCCCCCGGCGTTGCCCCCGGGGAAAGGAGAGAGTCGATGCGCTTCTGGAAACGAGCCTCGCGTCCGGAACCGTCTGGCGAGGGTGGGCAGGTTTCCGGGCGTCCGGCTGCTGAGCAAGGTCGGGGACGGCAGACCTCGGAGCAGGCGCCCAGGGAGACGGTGGGATCCGCCATCAAGGAGTTCATCTACGGGATGGCTGCCCACGACATGGCCCGTTTCGCCCTCAAGACCAGGTCGAGCATGGAACACCTCTTCATCCTCATCACCATGGGCGACCTGCTGGGGGTTCCCATCCTGCCCCCCTATTATTCCCTGCGCCTCTTGCCCTATGTGGTGCCCCAGATATCCACCTGGAAGCGCCGGATGCTGAGAGAGAAGGATCTCACGGACGCCATCTACTGAGGGGCAGGCGGCCGCAGCCGGCCCGGTGACTGCAGGTGACCGGGGCATAGCAGCGGGGCAGGAACGCGCCGCGGTTCCCCCCGCCGGGCCCTGCAAAGCGGCACACGCGATCCCAAGGGAGGTTCGCAACCTTGTCACTGGCTCAGTTTTTCCGGGATAATCCCGGCATCCGCTACATCATGTTCGGAGGGAAGGGTGGCCTCGGTAAGACCACTTTCTCCGCTGCCGCCGCCCACTGGCTGGCCGGTCAGGGCCACCGGGTGCTGGTGTTCTCCGTGGATCCCCAGGCTTCCCTCTCGGATATCTTCGAACGGGACATCTTCGGTAAGGGCGAGGTGGAGATAGCACCCAACCTTTATGCCTGCGAGATCGACGCCGACCGGCGCATCCAGGAGTATCAGGAAGAGGTGCGGCAGAAGATCCGGGACATGTACGGGATAGACCAGATCCCCGACGAGATCGAGAACTACATCAGGGCCGCCTCCGCCGAGCCGGCCATGGAGGAAAGCGCCATTTTCGACCAGGTGGTGGACATCGTGGTCAAGGGGGGATATGACTACTACATCTACGACCTGGTTCCCCTGGGCCACGCCCTCTACTACCTGAGCATGGCTTCGGTGTACGATGCCTGGATCACCAAGATCACCGGGCTGCGGGAAGAGATGCGCAAATACGATGCCGTGGTGGCCACCATCCGCCGGGAGAAGGAAACAGAAGAAGACCGCATCCTCAACGAGCTGATATACATCCGTGACCGCATCAATAAGTCATCTTCCATCCTGACTGACCCCCAGCGCACGGCGTTCTTCTTCGTGGTAACTCCCGAGGAGATGGTCATCGAGGATACGCTTAAGGCGGCCTCCCTGTTCAGTAAGTATGATGTACCCATCAGGGGGTACGTGGTAAACCGGGTGGTGCCTTCCGCTCTCCTGGAGCAGGACATCCCCGAGTACCTGCGCAACCGCATCCTCATGCAAAGGGGCAACATGGAGCGCATTCACAGGGAATTCGCCGGGCGTATCCTGGCCGAGGTGCCGGAGATGGAACGCGACATCCGGGGCATGACCATGATCGCGAAAATGGCCGGCGTCCTGTTCGGCCGGTGAGGAAGGGGATGGGTCGCGTGAGCACCGTGCCAAAGATTTCATTCATCTCGTGGGAGGAATTGGTAAAGGACAGTCTGCTCGAGTTTACCCGCCGCCACCCCGATCTGAAATACGTGTTCTTCGGCGGCAAGGGTGGGGTGGGCAAGACGGTCATGGCGGGGGCCGCCGCCCTCTGGTATGCCCGGCAGGGACGCAAGACCCTGCTCGCTTCCACCAACCCCGTTCACAGTCTTTCTGCCCTGTTGGGCCAGAACGTCTTCGGGGCAGAGCGCCAGGTGGGGGGTGTCCCGGGGTTTTACGCTTACGAGATTGACACTGCCGATACGATTAAGCGGTCCAAGGAGGAGATCCGCGAGAAGATCCGCTGGTTCCTGAAATACGCCGACATCCCCACCGAGTCGGACGCGTTCGTGGAAACCGCTACCATGAACCCGTCCTTCGAGGAATCGGCCATGTTCGAGAACATGATCAACATCATGTTCGAGGACAAGTATGACGTGTACGTCTTCGACACCGCCCCCACGGCCAACGCCCGCAGGCTCCTGGGCATGTCCAGGGTATACTCGCTCTGGGTGGAAAAGATGGTGGAGAGCCGCAAAGAAGCTCAGGCCATGCGGCTGGCCCTTTCCTTCCGGAAGAAGCAGGAGAAGGATCCCCTCATGGACTACCTGATTTCCTTCCGGAGTCGCATAGTCCAGGCCAACCGTCTGCTCACGGACGCCTCTCGGACGGCGTTTTACTTCGTGACCCTGCCGGAGGCTCTGCCCATCGCCGTGATCCGGCGGTTCATTGGGTGGTTCCACGATTTCGGCATCCCCGTGGGGGGCGTGGTGGTCAACGGAGTGATCGATCCCGGAGTCATTTCCACCAGCACGTCGGAGTTCGTGCTCAACCGGGTACTCATGCAGCAGGAGTACCTGGCCCAGATCAGGGACCTGTTCCCGGACGTGCGGGCGGTGGTGCCTCTCTTCGAAACGGAAGTGCAGGGCCTGAGAATGCTGGAAAGAGTCGCGCAAGTGCTCTTCCGCAACAGCTCTTCCGCTTGACAGGAGAGGGTGAAGGTGGTAAAGTACGAAGGACAACCAACCTTTAAGCTGGTCCCGTGAGACTGGCAAGGAGCATCCGGGCACGAACAACTTCTTGCTGGTCGGGCAAGAAGTTTTTTTGTGCCCCGGGGTGTGGAAGGAGGGGGCGAGAGTGTCGGCCACCGAAAAGGCGCGCATCATGGACGAAGAGGCCATGCGCCGTGCCATCACCCGCATCGCCCACGAGATCCTCGAGAAGAACAAGGGGACGGAAGGGCTGGTGCTGGTGGGCATCCGGCGGCGCGGGGTGCCCCTCGCGGAGCGACTGGCGCAGCAGATCGAGGCCATAGAGGGGCGGCGGGTTCCGGTGGGTAGCCTGGACATTACCCTGTATCGCGACGACCTGACCCTGCGTTCCGATCACCCCGTGGTGCACCGGACGGAAGTGCCCTTCGGGTTGCAGGGGAAGAAAGTGGTGCTGGTGGACGACGTGCTGTTCACGGGACGCACGGTGCGGGCGGCCATGGACGCCATCATGGATCTCGGGCGTCCCTGCCTCATCCAGCTGGCGGTTCTCATCGACCGGGGACACCGGGAGTTACCCATCCGGGCAGACTACGTGGGGAAGAACGTGCCCACCTCGCGACGGGAGAACGTGAAGGTGAAGCTGAGGGAAACAGACGGGGAGGACGCGGTGATAATCGCAGAGATCGGATAGAGGCCCTTTAAGACGGCACCGCGAGGCCGGCAAGGGCAGGAAGGACCCCCCGGCCTGCAGGCCGGGGGGTTTTGATAGAAGGGGGGAATTGGGGTGAAGCTGGCGAGCCGGGACATCCTTTCCCTGGAGGAGATGCCCCGAGAGGACATCGAGTTGATCCTGGATACGGCCCATTCCATGAAAGAGATCATCTACCGCCCCATCAAGAAGGTGCCCACCCTGCGGGGAAAAACGGTGGTCACCCTGTTCTATGAAGCGAGCACCCGCACACGCACCTCGTTCGAGCTGGCGGCCAAGTACATGTCGGCCGACACCGTATCAATCGCGACCGCCACTTCCAGCGTGCAGAAGGGTGAGACCCTCAAGGACACCGCCCGTACCCTGCGGGTGATGGGGTCGGACTGCGTCATCATGCGCCATCCGGTGTCCGGGTCGTGTCACTTCCTGGCCCGGGTCCTGGACATCCCCGTGATCAACGGGGGGGACGGGATGCACGAGCATCCCACTCAGGGGCTGCTGGACATGTTCACCATGCGGGAGAAAAAGGGTCGCCTGGAAGGTTTGCGGGTGGCGATCATCGGCGATATCTACCATTCGCGGGTGGCGCGCTCCAATATCTGGGGTCTGGGGAAGATGGGGGCGAA
The DNA here is from genome assembly GCA_040757085.1 of Bacillota bacterium. Lineage (NCBI taxonomy): Bacteria > Bacillati > Bacillota > Bacillota bacterium. Next base: position 20,791 of record JBFLXJ010000012.1, read on the forward strand.
AGTGGTAGTGTGCGGCCCGGCCACCCTGCTGCCGCCGGAGATAGAAAGGATGGGCGTGCAAGCCACCACCCGGGTGGAGGAGGCGGTGGAGGGCGCCGATGTGGTCATGGTCCTCCGGTTGCAACTTGAGCGTCAGCAGCGGGGGCTCTTCCCCAGCAGCCGGGAATACTCCCGCCTGTGGGGCATCACCCGGGAACGGCTGAATCTGGCCAAGCCCGATGCCCTGCTCATGCATCCCGGTCCCATGAACCGCGGCATCGAGATATCTACCGAGGTGGCCGATTCGCCCCAGTCCACCATTGAGGATCAGGTTACCAACGGCGTGGCGGTGCGCATGGCCATCCTCTACTTGCTGCTGGGAGGGGGAGAGGAGAAATGAAACTGCGGGGTAAGCCGGAACCGCTGCTCATCCGGGGCGGGCGCGTGATCGATCCCGCCCAGGGTATCGACGCCGAACTGGACCTGCTGCTCGAAGATGGCCGGGTCAAGCAACTGGGGCACGGCCTGGAACCCGATGGGGCACGGGTGGTAGAAGCCCGGGGCCTGTGGGTCGTGCCCGGGCTGATCGATATGCACGTCCACCTGCGGGAGCCGGGCGAAGAATGGAAGGAGGACATCGCCTCCGGCACGCGGGCGGCGGCTGCGGGGGGGTTCACCACCGTATGTGCCATGCCCAACACCAGGCCGCCCGTGGACGACGCCCCCATGGTGAACTCCGTCCTGGCCCGGGCGGCGGAGAAGGCGGTGGTGCACGTGCTGCCGGTGGGGGCCGTCACCCGGGGCCTGGAGGGCAAGGAACTGGCAGAGATGGGGGACATGGCCGAAGCGGGGGCGGTGGCTTTTTCGGATGACGGGCACCCCATCGCCGATGCCGAAGTCATGCGCTGCGCCCTGGAGTACGGGCGTATGTTCGGGAAGCCCATCATAGATCACTGTCAGGACCCGTCCCTTTCCCGGGAGGCGGTCATGCACCTGGGGTACTGGTCCACGGTGCTGGGGCTGCGCGGCATGCCGGCCGCCGCCGAAGAGGTGATGGTGGCCCGGGACATCATCCTGAGCCGTCTGACGGGTGGGAAGGTCCACATCGCCCACGCCAGCACGCGGGGCACGGTGGAACTGCTGCGTCAGGCCCGGGCAGAGGGGCTGCCCGTGACCGCGGAGGTAACCCCGGTGCACCTTTGCCTGACCGATGCCCTGGTGCATGAGATGGCTTATGACACCCGCACCAAGGTGAACCCGCCCCTGCGCTCGGCCGAAGACGTGGCTGCCCTGCGCCTCGCCCTGGCCGGGGGAATCATCGGGGTGGTGGCTACAGACCATGCTCCTCATCACCAGGACGACAAAGAGGTCGAGTACAACTACGCCGCCTTTGGTATTTCCGGTCTGGAAACGGCGGTGCCGTTGCTAATAACAGAGCTGGTCCACACGGGCATCATCTCCCCTGAGATCCTGGTAGAGCGCATGACGGCCGGGCCCGCCCGCGTGCTCTCCCTGTCCGCCGGTACCTTGCGGGTGGGCAGTACCGCCGACGTGACCCTGATCGATCCCGGCCTGGAAAAGGCGGTGGAGCCCGAGCGCTTCTACTCGAAGGGCAAGAACACCCCCCTGGCGGGCAGGTTGCTCAGGGGATGGCCTGTCCTCACCGTAGTGGCAGGACACATAGTGATGCGGGACGGGGAGGTCCTCGTCTGATGCCGCACCCCTGGGTTCACACCCGCTGGCTGCGGCTCTGCTTCGGAGGGTCCGGGCGATGACCCGTTGCCAAGGTGTCCTGTCGCGAATATAATGTGAGCGCATGCATAAGTATGCACTACCCCGAGCGACCGGGCGGACGGTAGCAGGGGGCGTGAGCCGGGGGGGCGGGAACGGTGACGGGTGCCCTGGTTCTGGAAGATGGCACGGTATTCCGGGGGGAGGCTTTCGGGGCCGCGGGGACGGCAGGGGGCGAGGTGGTCTTCAACACGGGGATGACGGGCTACGGGGAAATCCTCACCGACCCGTCGTATTGCGGACAGATCGTCACCCTCACCTATCCCCTGGTGGGCAACTACGGCATTTCCGGTCGCGACCTGCAGGCTGTGCGCCCCCTGGTGCGCGGGCTGGTGGTGCACGAGGCCTGTTTCTCGCCCAGCCACCGGGAAGCGTGCTGGAGCCTGGATGACTTCCTGCGCGCCCACGGCATAGTGGGACTGCAAGGTGTGGACACGCGTGCGCTGGTACGTCATCTGCGCCGGCACGGCACCATGCGCGGGGTGATCACCACCGGAGCGGTGACCGCGGTAGGGGCACTGGTGGAGATGGCAAGGGGGGTTTCCCTGCAGGGGGTGGTCTACCAGGCTACCTGCTCGCGCCCGTACCGCCTCTACGGCCGGGGCCCCCACGTGGTGGTGGTGGACCTGGGAGTGAAGGCCGGCATCCTCCAGGCTCTGCAGGCGAGGGGTTGCAGCCTCACCGTGGTACCGGCCACCGCTACGCCGGCGGAGATCGTGGCCTTGCGGCCGCAGGGGGTGGTTCTCTCCAACGGCCCCGGCGACCCCGCCGATGCCCGCGAGGCCATCGGCGCCGCTCGCGCACTGCTGGGGCGGGTGCCCATGTTTGGGATATGCCTGGGCCATCAGGTGATGGCCCTGGCGGCAGGGGCGCGTACCTACCGTCTGAAGTACGGTCACCGCGGAGCCAACCACCCCGTATGCGACCTCGCCCTGGGCCGGGTGTTCATCACCTCCCAGAATCACGGCTACGCGGTGGCGGAGGAGGGGCTACCACCGGAGGTGGAGGTAAGCGCCCGCAATCTAAACGACGGTACTGTGGAGGGCCTGGAATTCGTGGGGCTGGACGCATTCAGCGTGCAGTATCATCCCGAAGCCGGTCCCGGCCCCAGGGACAGCAGCTATCTCTTCGACCGTTTCCTGGGCATCATCACGGGGCAGGAGTGGCGGAGCGGGGGACATGCGGATGAGCGGAAGGCCGGCTAAAGTGCTGGTGATTGGGTCCGGGCCCATCGTGATCGGGCAGGCGGCCGAGTTCGACTACGCGGGCAGCCAGGCCTGCCAGGCACTGCGGGAGGAAGGGGTCGAGGTCGTCCTCTGTAACCCCAACCCCGCCACCATCATGACCGACGTTCACCTGGCCGACCGCGTTTACCTGGAACCTCTTACCGTGGATGCGGCTGCGGCTATCCTGGCCCGGGAGAGGCCGGATGGAATCCTTGCCACCCTGGGAGGGCAGGTGGGCCTCAACCTGGCCGTGGCCCTGCACCGGGCTGGGCTCCTCGAACGGTTCGGGGTGCAGCTCTTGGGAACCCCCCTGGAAGCCATTGAACAGGCAGAAGACCGGGAGAGATTTCGAGCCGCGATGGGGGCGCTGGGAGAGCCGGTTCCGCCCAGCGGTACGGTCTCCTCCGTTCCCGCTGCCCTGGAACTGGCCAGTCGCATCGGCTATCCGGTGGTGGTACGCCCCGCGTTCACGCTGGGTGGCACGGGGGGTGGCGTGGCGCACGGGCCGGAGGAACTCGAGCAGGTGGCGGCGCGGGGTCTCCGGTTCTCCCCCATCAGCCAGGTACTGGTGGAAAAGAGCCTGTTGGGATGGAAGGAAATCGAATACGAGGTCATGCGGGACGGCCGGGACAACTGCATTACCGTGTGCAGCATGGAGAACCTGGACCCCATGGGCGTCCACACCGGGGACTCCATCGTGGTTGCCCCCACCCAGACCCTTTCCGACCGTGAGTATCAGATGCTGCGCAGCGCCGCCCTGCGCATCATCCGTTATCTGGGAATCAGGGGCGGCTGCAACATCCAGTTTGCCCTCGACCCCCGCAGCGGCGAGTACTTCGTCATCGAGGTGAACCCGCGCGTGAGCCGGTCCTCGGCCCTGGCCTCCAAGGCCACCGGTTACCCCATCGCGCGGGTGGCGGCCAAGCTGGCCCTGGGCCTGAACCTGGACGAGATCGTCAACCCCGTGACCGGCTACACGCGGGCCTGCTTCGAGCCCTCCCTCGACTACGTGGTGGTGAAGATACCGCGCTGGCCCTTCGACAAGTTCCCGTCTGCCGACCGGTGCCTGGCCACCCAGATGAAGTCAACCGGGGAAGTCATGGCCATCGGGCGCACCTTCCTGGAGGCCCTGGGGAAGGCCGTGCGGGCCCTGGAGGACGGCACGGCGCTGCTGGGTGCCGGCGAAACCGATCTGGAGAGGGCACTGGCGCGGCCAGACGACCGGCGGTTGTTCCTGCTGCTGGAAGCGTTGCGACGCGGTTACCCGGTCAGTGAACTGGCGCAGCGGACGGGGATCGATCCCTGGTTCCTCCATGCCCTGGCGACCCTGGCCGACACCCTGGGGGAAGTGGCCCGGAGGGGGGTGGCGGGGCTGCAAACCCTCGACGCGCGCGGGTGGAGGCGCCTCAAGGCTGCCGGCTTGTCCGATGCTGACCTGGCACACCTGACGGGCGTGCAGCTGGATACGGTGCGCCGGTGGCGCCTGGCGGCCGGGGCCCACCCGGTATTCAAGATGGTGGACACCTGCGCCGGAGAGTTCGAGGCGGCCACGCCATACTTCTATTCCACTTACACCAGCTCGGGAGCGGAGGGGGAAGACGAGGCCGGCCCCCTCCCCGGGCGTCGGGTGCTGGTGCTGGGGTCGGGTCCCATCCGTATCGGGCAGGGGATCGAGTTCGATTACTGTACCGTGCACGCTGTGCGGGCCCTGCAGGAGATGGACTACCGGGCCATCATCGTCAACTGCAACCCGGAGACCGTTTCCACCGACTACTCCACGGCGGACCGCCTGTACTTCGAGCCTCTCGCCCTGGAGGACGTGCTGGCGGTGTGCGACCGCGAGCGTCCCGAAGGGGTCCTGGTCCAGTTCGGCGGGCAAACAGCCATCAACCTGGCCGGAGGGCTCGAGCGTTCTGGAGTGCCCGTCCTGGGTACGCCTCCGGAGGCCATCGCCCTGGCGGAGGACCGGCGTCGCTTCGACACCCTGCTGGAGAGCCTGGGTATCCCCCGGCCCCCCGGGGGGGCGGCCACCTCGGTCGCGGAAGCAGTGGCCATCGCCCGCCGCGTGGGATTCCCCGTCCTCGTGCGCCCATCATGGGTGCTGGGGGGCCGGGCCATGGAGATCGTGTACGACGAGCGGGACCTGGAACGGTACATAGGGCAGGCTGCCCGGGTATCCCATGACGCTCCCGTCCTGGTGGATCGGTACCTCCCGGGTAAAGAGGTGGAGGTGGACGCCGTCTGTGACGGCGAGGAGGTGCTGGTGGCGGGGGTGATGGAGCACCTGGAGCCGGCCGGTATCCACTCCGGCGACTCCACCGCCATATATCCGCCCCATTCCCTCACCCCCGGTCAGGTGGACGTGGTGGTGGAGTATACCACCCGGCTGGCCCGTGCCCTGGGGATATGTGGCCTCCTCAACGTGCAATACGTCGTCTACGGGGGACAGGTGTGGGTACTGGAAGCGAATCCCCGCGCCAGCCGTACCGTCCCCTTCCTCACCAAGGCGACGGGTGTCCCTCTGGTAAGACTGGCCACCGCGGCCATGCTGGGGCGGAAGCTGCAGCATGAGGGGTACCGGGGGGGACTGTACCCTCCTCCCCCCGGGGTGGCGGTGAAAGCCCCCGTGTTTTCCTGGTCCAAGCTGCTGGGGGTGGATACCACTCTGGGGCCGGAAATGAAATCAACCGGTGAGGTGATGGGGATAGGTCCGGACCTGCCCTCGGCCCTCGTCAAGGCATATCGGGCAGCGGGAATCGACCTTCCTCCCGGGGCGGGTGTGCTGGTCAGCCTGGCCGACGACGACAAAGAGGGCTGCCTTGACGCCGTGCGTCAACTCCATGGGCGGGGGTGCCGGCTGTACGCCACCCGGGGAACGGCTGCCTACCTGGGGCGCCGGGGTCTCCCCGTGCAGGCCTGGAACAAGGTGAGCGAGGGCAGCCCGCACGTGCTCGACCTTTTGGCAGGGGGAGGCGTACACCTGGTGATCAATACGCCGAGCCGCAGCCAGAGGGCGGAACGGGACGGTTTTGCCATCCGCCGCGCTGCCGCCGAGATGGGCATCCCCTGCCTCACCTGCCCCGAAACCGTGCGAGCTCTGGTGCGGGCCTGGGCGGCTCATTCTGGGCCGGGCGAGCCCGTCTGCCTGCAGGACCACCTGTTTGCCCCCGGCCCACGCGCAGGCGGCCGTGGACCCGCGGGTGCCGGCACGCCGTGACTGTGAGCACGTGAGGGCCTGTGCCGCTGGGGCGAGCGGTTGTGGGACGTGCGGGGCCCCGGTATAATCACAACGCAGGCGGTCTCTCCGGAGGGCGGGGGAAGTGAGGAAGTTGCCGGATTGGGTACAGGAAGCCGGTCGGGTGCTGGCGTGGAGGGAAGTAGTACCCGGACATGGGCGCCTCGACGTGCGGGCTCCCGCCCTGGCGGCCCGGGCTCGGCCCGGGCAGTTTGCCATGGTGAGAGCTGCCCCCGCCTTGAGGGGCGGGGCCGTCGGTATGGCACCTTTCCTGGGACGCCCCCTGAGTTTTTTCGACATGGATACCACCGGTGGGGTGGTATCCTTTCTCGTGCGGGTGACGGGTGAAGGAACGCGGGCCCTGGCAGCCTGCCGGCCCGGCGATGTCCTGGTGTTGCTGGGGCCTTTCGGCAACGGGTTTCCCGCCGCGAACTCCGGTACGCTGTTGCTGGTGGCGGGCGGGGTGGGGGTGGCCCCCTTCCCTCCCGTGGCCCGGGCCGCGGTTTCCGCCGGCGCCAGGGTGACGGCCCTGGTGGGCGCCCGATCGGCCCCACTGGTGCTGGGTGTCCGGGAACTGCGCGATGCCGGGGCCGAGGTGGTGGTGTGCACCGAGGACGGTTCCCGGGGAAGGTGCGGGATGGTGACCGACGTGCTGCCGCAGTTGCTGGACGGCTTTGGTGCGGGCCCCTCGGCCGCATTTGCCTGCGGCCCGCCCGCCATGCTGGCCCCGGTCGCCCGGCTGCTTGAGCAGGCGGGCCTGGAACTGCACGTTTCCCTGGAAGCCCGCATGGGCTGCGGATTCGGGGTGTGCCGGGGATGCGCTGTTCCTGCCGCCCGGGGTGGTTACCTGCACGTCTGCCAGGATGGACCCGTGTTCCCGGCCCGCGCGGTGGACCTGGAGGCGGTGGCCCGCCTGTGGGGGGCAGGTACCCGTGCCAGATGATGGGAGTGACAGCGATGACACCGCGTGGCGGGGCGGATCTGGAGGTTAACCTGGCCGGCATCCGCCTGGCCAACCCGGTGCTGGTGGCTTCCGGCACCTTCGGATACGGGCGGGAAATGGTGCGCTGGTTTGACCTGCGCCGGGTAGGGGGCATCATCACCAAGGGTACCACCCTGGCCCCGCGGGCGGGGAATCCGCCGCCCCGCATCGCCGAGACTCCGGCCGGTCTGCTTAACTCCATCGGCCTGGAGAATCCGGGCGTCGACGCGGTGGTGAGGGAGGAAATCCCCTTTTTGCGCGAGTTCGGGATTCCCGTCATTGTTAACATAGCCGGTGAGACGGTGGAGGAGTATGCTGCGCTGGCGGCAAAACTGGACAGAGTGGAAGGCGTAGCGGGCCTCGAGGTGAACGTCTCCTGCCCCAACGTGCGCGCCGGGGGCATGGCCTTTGGCACGGATCCCCTTGCCACTGCTGCCGTGGTGCGAGCCGTGCGGAACGCCACCTCGCTGCCCGTAATGGTGAAGCTGACGCCCAACGTGACGGACATCGTGGCCATCGCCCGGGCGGCGCAGGAAGCGGGTGCTGACGCGATTTCGCTCATCAACACTCTGAAGGGACTGGCCATAGACGTGCGCGGGCACCGTCCGCTGCTGGGCGCCGTTACCGGGGGGTTGTCGGGACCCGCCATCAAGCCTGTTGCCTTGCGCATGGTGTGGGAGGTAGCGGGGGCGATCGACGTTCCCATCCTGGGTTGCGGGGGCATCATGACGGGTCTGGATGCAGTGGAATTCCTCATGGCCGGCGCAAGTGCGGTGGCAGTTGGCAGTGCTACCCTGGTTGATCCACTGGCCGCGCCCCGCATAGTGGAGGAGATAGCTGCCTACCTGGAAGAAGAAGGTTTTGCGCGGGTGGGCGACCTGGTGGGGCTGGCCCGTCGCACACTGGCAGGCGGGGGTGAGAATTCATGAGCGCACCATCACGACCACCACGCGGAGCCGGGGTTTCCCCCGACCATTCCGCACCTGCCGCGGATTCCGCATCGTCCCCATCTGGCGGGGTCAGGCCCCGCAGGCCCGAGGACCGGCTGGTGGTGGCCCTGGACGTGCCCGCGCTGGATGAGGCGCGGTCGCTGGTGGCCACGCTGCGCCCGGTGGTGACCTGGTTCAAAGTGGGGCTGGAACTTTTCGCGGCGGCGGGGCCTGCCGCCCTGGCGATGGTGAAGGAAAGCGGGGGGCGGGTGTTCGTCGACCTCAAGCTCCACGACATCCCCCACACCGTGGCGCGGGCGGCGGCCGTCCTCACCCGGCAGGGGGTGGACATGATCAGCCTTCACGTGGCGGGCGGGGAGCGCATGATGGCGGAGGCGGTGGCGTCCGTGCGGGAAGCAGCCGCGTGTGCCGGGCAACCTGTCCCCATTCTGGTCGGGGTCACCGTTCTCACCAGCCTGGGCGAGGCAGACCTGGCTGCCCTGGGCGTGGGTCGTGCCCCGGCCGATCAGGTTTTGGTCCTGGCCCACCTGGCCCGGCAGGCCGGACTGGACGGCTGGGTGGCTTCGCCCCGCGAGGCGTCCCTCCTGAGAAAGGAGCTGGGGCCGGAGCCGGTGATCGTAACCCCCGGTATCCGCCCGCTGGGTTCTTCTGCTCCCGGGCGGGGCGTGGTAGCGGTAAGTGTGTCCGAGGCCACGGCTCTGTCTTCCCGGGATGACCAGGTGCGGGTGGCCACGCCGGCGGAGGCGGTGGCGAACGGGGCGGACTGGCTGGTGGTGGGGAGGCCTGTCACGCGTGCTGACGATCCCGTCCGGGCAGCGCGGGCCGTGGTCGAGGAGATCAGCGCCGCTGTGGACGGCCGCCGGGCGGCGACCACACCACACCGGTGATCCTGGCAGGGAGGGTTTTGCTAGTGACAGAACAGGAGATTGTGGATCTGCTGCGGCGTACGGGCGTGATCATGGAAGGGCATTTTCGGTTGACGTCGGGGAGGCATAGCCCGACATTCCTGCAGTGTTCCCAGGTGCTCCAGTATCCCCAGTACGCCGAGATACTGTGCCGGCAACTGGCGGCTCCCTTTGCTGGGAGCGGAGTGCAGGCGGTGATCGGCCCTGCGGTGGGAGGCATCATCCTGGCGTACGAAACGGCCCGGGCCCTTGGGGTGAGGGCCATCTTTGCGGAAAGGGAAGAGGGCCAGATGCGCCTGCGGCGCGGGTTCTCCATTTCTCCCGGGGAGCGTTTCCTGGTGGTGGAGGATGCCGTGACCACCGGGGGTTCGGTGAACGAGGTGCTGGAATTGCTGGCACAGGCCCGGGCACGGGCGGTGGGCGTGGCCGTGATGGTGGATCGCAGCGGGGGAAAGGTGGGGTTCGGCGTGCCCCAGGTGGCCCTGGTCACCCTGGACATCCCCTCGTACTCTCCCGCCGAATGCCCGCTCTGCCGTGCCGGTGTCCCCCTTACCTACCCCAAGGGCGCAGCGGTCTAACCCGGAGAGGGGCTGGGGGGCGGTGATTCAAAGTGGGACACGAGACGGGTGCCCTGGCGGGAGCGAGAGGGGCAGAACTGTTCTGGCAGTGCTGGCGTGTTCCCCGGCCGCGAGGGGTACTGGTCATCGTCCACGGCCTGGGGGAACACAGCGGTCGCTATCAGAACGTGGTGGACGCCCTGGAGGGCACGCCCCTGTCCATCTGGACCCATGACCTGCGCGGGTTCGGCCGGTCAACGGGACCGCGCGGGCACGTGGACTCCTTCTGGGACTACATGGAGGACCTGGATTGTTTCCTGGAGTACATCGTGGCGATGGAAGGAGACCTCCCCGTATTCCTCCTCGGGCACAGCTACGGAGGACTCATCGCCCTGCATTACGCCCTGTGTCGGCCCGGACGCCTGGCGGGCCTGGTGCTGTCCAGCCCCTGTCTGGGGTTGGCGGTACGGGTTCCCCCGTGGAAGCACGGGGCGGGGATGGTGTTATCCTGGCTTCTTCCCCGTTTTTCCATGCCCAGCGGCATTGATCCCGGACTGCTTTCCCACGATCCCCAGGTAGTTGAGAGATACCGCAATGACCCGCTGGTCACCGACCGGGTGAGCGCCCGGCTTTACACGGAGATGCTGGCCGCCATGGAGCGGGTGGCCCGCAAGGCGGTGCAACTGCGGGTCCCCTGCCTGCTTCTTCTGGCGGAGGAGGACGCCCTGGTGTCGGTACCGGTGGCCGAGAACGTTTTCGTGCGGCTGGGGAGTTCCGAGAAGGAGGTCCACACTTACCCAGGCTATTACCACGAGCTTTTTAACGAACAAGGCAAGGAAGTGCCCCTCGCCTGCCTGCGCCAGTGGCTCGAGCGCCGTCTAACGTAAGCCGGGGCGGCTTCGAGCTTGACCGCCGCCAGGGTGAGCGCGGCGGGGCAGAGGGCTGACCGCAACTACGGTGAACCCGGCGGGGGAGCGGGCCTGACCAGCAGGGTGCGTTCTTCCCGGTACACCACCTGGCCCGGTTTGGCACCCGGCTTGCGCCGCACGTGCTTGCGCAGCGTCCAGTCCACCTCCACCTTGGGGGCCAGGCGGGCCTGACTGAAGTGGGCGGCGATGGTTGCCGCCCGGGCGATGGCCTCAGGGCTCGGCGGCCGACCGGCGGGGGGACGGAGGATGACGTGGCTCCCCGGGATTCCGCGCACGTGCAGCCAGATGTCGTCGGGCCGGGCCAGGACGAAGGTCAGAAAATCGTTGGCCTCGGCCCCCCTGCCCACCAAGACCTCGTCGCCCCCGGGAAGTGAAAACCGCAACACCCGGTGCTGCCCGGTAACCGGACGTTCCCGAGCGGCGTTTGCGGGCGCGGCCCGGGCAGGCGGTGTGGCCACGATCCCCGCCGCCTCCATTTCCCGCTGGAGGACCTCCAGCGTGTCCCGGTCCGAGGCACGGGAGAGTGCTTGCTCGAGCTGTTCCAGGTAGGCCAGGTGAGTGGCCTCCTGATCCAGGCGTTGCCGGAGGGGATCCAGGGCGCGGCGAGCCTTGCTATATTTGCGAAAATACTCACGGGCGTTGTCCTTGCCGGAAAGGGCGGGGTTGAGGGGGATCTCGACCTGACGTGGTTCCTCCGAGTAATAGTCGGTAACCTCAACCCGGTCGTGACCCGCCGGCAGGTGGGCGGCCTGGGCCATCAGCAGTTCCCCCCAGACGCGGTAGCGGAGGGCCTCCCGAGCCCGGGCCAGGTCCTCCCGCAGGGACTCTGCCAGGCGCTCCTGTCGCTCGCGGTGCCGCCGTAAGGCCCGCGCCAGGCGGTCGTGCCACTCCCGGAGGTGCTCTTCCTCTCCCAATCGGCAGTAGAAGTCGTCCAGCAACCGGCTCATGGCCGAATATTCCTGCCCCACGGGCCCGTGCGCCACGGGGATCAGGCACCAGTAGTCCTTCGGCTGACCGCTTTCATCGGTGATGACCACCGGCCGGGGCCTGCTCCTGGCCTCCTGCCACATTTCCTCCGCTACCTCCTCCGGGGTGCGTTGGCCGCCGGTCGGAGCCGACCGCTCGCCGGTGGGGGTGGCCCGGGCCCGGGCGGCGAGTTCCCGTGTGCTGAACGGCCCCCACCGTCCGGCCGGCGGGGGCAGTGGGGGCTCGTATTCCACGCCGGGCAGCAGGATGCGTCGCCGGGAGGCGTCCCGGTCCGGGCGGGGTCCTTCTTCCCTCCATGCCGCCAGGACGCGAGCGTCCTGGTCGAGCAGGATGAGGTTCGACCCCGGGCCCATGATCTCGACCACCAGACGGGGGCGGGAGCCCAACGGGGTGCAGAAATCCAGGATCAGGACGCGGTCCCGGTCGTGCTGTTGCGCGGCCACCAGATGGGCGCCCTCGAGATGCTTGCGCAGGAGGAGGACGAATGGCGAGGGGGCAACTGGCCGGTGCTCTCGGAAACTGAGGTGTACGCGGGCGAAGCGCGGGTGCATGGAGATGAGCAGTTGGGTGCGTATTCCCGGCCTGAACACCACCAGCACCGCTTCGGACGGTGCCTGCTGCGCAAACCCGGCAGAGTAGATCCTGTCCACCCGGGCCGGAAGGACATCCTGGATTTCCCGGGTCACGGCGGCCATCACCAGGGCATCAAAGGGCACGCTCGATCCTCCATCGCGTGTTCGCCAGGCGCCGGCGGGCTTGTCCGGGGGGCGCCTGCGCTGTACAATTGTACCAGATCGAGGGGGATTGGGGGAGGAGGTCGAGGGCATGGCGGTGTGGCGCTGTTCATCCTGCGGCTTTGAGAAGGAGGCCCGGTGCAAGCCCAAGAAGTGCCCGCAGTGTAACGGCAAGGACACCTTTGTCAAGAAGGCGTAAGTCGGGACCGGGATGAGGGTCGAGCGCCGGACCGGGATGTTCGGTGGCGGAGTACAAGTAGGGCGGGCAGTGCCCATCAGGATTTGGGAGGGGAGGGCGGGGAGGGTGTATGTGACACACGTGTCGCAGGTGCCAGAAAGCAGCATCGTCGAGGGGCAGGTGCCGGGCGGCAAGCGTGCCACGGTGCGGTGGGTGATTTCCCAGGAACAGGGGGCGCCCAACTTCGAGATGCGCCTGTTCCACCTTGACGAGGGCATGAACACCGAGTGGCACCAGCATCCGTGGGAGCACGAGGTGTTCGTGGTGGCCGGCCGCGGGTCGGTAAGGAGCGAGGCCGGGGACATTCCCCTTGAACCGGGCAGTGTGGTGTTCGTCCCCGCCGGGGAAATGCACCAGTTCCGCTCCGCACCCGACCAGGCCATCGAGTTCATCTGCGTGGTGCCACGCGGCACCAGGGCCTGCCAGGTTCCTGGCAGTGCCTCTCCCTGCTGCCGCTGAAAGGGGCGTCGTCCGGGGGGTCCTGAGGGGCCATGTTGCCTCAGAATAAAAAGTACTTGTACCACGGATCGTTGCCTCAGAATGAAAGGTACTTGTACTCAAGTGGGTTAACCCCTTTCTGCGAGGACTGGGGTTTGAGCGGAGACGACTGAGTCGA
>JBFLXJ010000013.1 GCA_040757085.1 Bacillota bacterium
GAGGGAGGGAGGGGGCGCAGGGGGCGGGGGCCAGCAACCGCCGTTCGTGAACCAGGTGGCGGAAGGCCGCGGGGTATCGGAGGCGTTGCGCATCGTCGCAGAGCACTCCCCGCGGGTTCTGCACCTGGGCCACCTGCAGGTGGTCCTGGTTTCCGAGGAGCTGGCCCGGGCGGGACTGGGTCCCCTTCTGGACTACCTCACCTCAGAACGCGAAGCCCGCCGGGTCGTCCAGCTAGCAGTGTCTTCGTGCCCCCCCCGCGATGTCCTGGAGGTGCGTACGCAGCTGGAGAACCTCCCCGGGATTTCGGTGGCGGAAGAATTGCGGCATCTTCCCGAAACGGTGGGATTGCCCGAGAGTCCCATCGTCCGCTTCCTGAATGCCATCCAGGACGAGGGCGTGGAGCCCGTTCTGCCCGTGGTGCACCGGGTGGACGCCGGCGGCAAGATCCTGGAACGGCTGCCGGGAGCCGGTGAAGAGGCCGGACAGGAGGCCGGCCCGGGTGGTGCTGCCCGGGGGCGGGGTGCAGGGCGGACAGGATCACGGGAGGGTGGCCAGTCGGGAGGGGGAGGACGCGAGGCGGGGGGAGAGTCACCGGTTACCGTGCGGGTGGCGGGCGTGGCAATTTTCAAGGATGACCGCATGGTGGGCACCCTGAACGACCTGGAGGCACGCGGCCTGGCCTGGCTCATGGGTAAGGTGGAGCGCGGGATCCTGGTGGTACCCGCGCCCCTGGCGGGCCCCGGCCCCGCCATCCTGCATGTGAACAGGGTGCAGGCCAGAGTCGAACCCCGACTGGCGGGCGCCCCTTCCGTGAGAGTCAGGGTGAAGGTGAGGGCGGGTGTGCTGGAGATGCTGTCACCCACCTACGACCTGACTCCCCAGGATATGGACCGGCTCGAACAGGCCGCTGCCCGCACCTTGGCCGATGAAATCATGGCCACCATGCGCCGGGTACAGAAGGAGTTCCGCTCGGACGTGTACGGGTTCGGCTGGGCCTTTTACCGCCGGTACCCGCGCGTATGGCGCCAGGATCTGGGGCCCAGGTGGGACCAGGTTTTCCCCGACCTTCCCGTGGACCTGGAGGTGAAGGTGCACATCGTCACCACCTTCTTCTCCTGGCGCTCGCCCCTGGGCCCGTCGCGGTGAAGCCGTGGTGCCGTATGAGCCCGTGCTGGTGTGCATCGCACACGTTGTGCGCACCAAACGTGCCACTGCTTGACAGCAGGGGGGGCCAATATTACAATTGCCGTGTGGTTGAGGAGGCAAAATCGCATGCAGAGAACTTACTTGCCCCGTAAGGAAGAGATCAGGCGCCGGTGGTACGTGATCGATGCGGCGGGGAAGCCGCTGGGCAGGGTGGCAGCCCTGGCCGCACGGGTCCTCAGGGGGAAGCACCGGCCCGACTTCACGCCTTACCTGGACACGGGAGATCACGTGGTGATCGTGAATGCGGAAAAGGTGGTACTGACCGGTAAGAAGCTGGAGAACAAGATGTATTTCCGCCACTCGGGGTATCCGGGAGGCGTACGCGTGGTGAGCGCCCGGGACATGCGGGCCCGCCACCCGGAACGGATGGTGAAGCTGGCGGTATGGGGGATGCTTCCCCACCACCGGCTGGGAAGGCGGATGGTCAAGAAGCTCAAGGTCTACCGGGGACCGGATCATCCCCACGCCGCCCAGCGGCCGGAACCTTTGTCCCTGTAGGGAGTTGATAAAGGAAAGATGGCAGTAGAGGTCAAGCCAGTATACTTTTACGGCACCGGGCGCCGCAAGGAATCGGTGGCCCGGGTGCGGTTGACGCCGGGCACGGGGAAGATTTCCGTGAACGGCGGGAGTCTAGAGGAGTACTTCCCGGTTTACCGGCACCGGGTGGTCGTCCTGCGTCCGCTTAATGTGAGCGGGACCCTCAACCACGTGGATGTGGTGGTCAAGGTGCACGGGGGTGGCATTTCCGGCCAGGCGGGAGCCGTGAGCCTGGGCATTGCGCGGGCCCTGTGCGAACTCGACCCCTCCCTGCGCCCTGCCCTCAAGAAGGCAGGGTTGCTTACTCGCGACCCTCGCGTCAAGGAGCGGCGCAAGTACGGCTTGAAGAAAGCCCGCAAGGCCCCTCAGTTCTCGAAGCGCTGACGTTTGCTGTGCAGCTCTGCGGGCACCGATCCCCCTGGCGTCGGGCTTGCTGATTGTCTGTGCGTGAGGCGCACGGTTGCGCGCCGGACCGGGCCATACCGGACCCCGAGGCTGAATATCAGTGATGCGGGGGACGGAGGTTGCCCGCTCACGTCAGGGCATACTCTCCCGGAGCGAGTGATGCGTCCGGGCCCAGGCGAAGGGCGGCCCGGCGGCGGCATCGGCTGTTGCCGCGCGTGGTGTGGTGGCTGCCCCGGGGTACCAGGCTTTTGTGGCTCGCGGGGCTGGCGGGGGCCCTGCTGGCCTGGGGAATTGCCACGTCGTGGGTGGTGGGAGGCGGCTGCTCTATGGTCGGCGTCCTGCTTGACCGGGTGGTGGTTATCGATCCCGGTCACGGGGGACCGGACCCGGGGGCAGTCGGCCCGCGGGGAGAACTGGAGAAAGATGTGGTCCTGGGCATTTCCCTCCATTTGTTACGCTATTTCACCGCTGCCGGCGCCCGCGCCATCCTCACCAGGGACCGGGATGAGGATCTCTCCGGCCTGCCTCCCGAGGTCCCCGATGTGAAGGCCATTGACCTCAAGCGGCGGGTGGAAATAGCCCGGGGGGCGCGGGCCGACGTTTTCCTCTGCATTCATGCCAATGCCACCGAATCTCCGTACTGGCGCGGGGCCCAGACCTTTTACCGGCCCAACCACCCCGACAGCGCCCGGCTGGCGCGCTGCATCCAGCGGGAACTGGTGCGGGTGACCCGCCGCACCGATAGGGTGGCGCTGCCGGGCCCCAAACAGTACGTGCTGGACAACGTGACCATGCCCGCCGTCACTGTCGAGGTGGGTTTCATGTCCAATCCCGAGGAAGCACGCCTCCTGACCGATCCCGATTACCAAAAGCTGGTGGCGTGGGCGATATTCCTTGGCACCGCCCGGTACTTTGCGGAAGGAGAACGCCCCTGAGGTTCGACCAGGACAACCCGGGAAAAATCCGCCACCTCGACCGGGAACAATAGGGCGGGAACCGGCAGGAGAGTTCCGTCCGGAGGAGAAGCTTACCATAAGAACTGAACCGGTGCCCGGCCGGACATCTCAGCGGCCGGGCGGTGCCCCGGGGCGGGGAGGGAGTGCCTCATGGCGGGGCAGATCCTCATGGGGGCCCTGGCCCCCCACCCCCCCATTGTGGTGCCCGAGGTGGGGGGACGGGAGATAAGGAAGGTGGCGGCCACGCAGGATGGCCTGCGTGTGCTGGGGCATCGGGCGGCGCAGGTGAGTCCCGAGGTACTGGTGATGTTCAGCCCCCACGCGCCTCTCGCGCGGGAGGGGGTCCCCCTCCTCGAAGCACCCCGGCTGCGGGGGGACCTGGCGCTGTTCGGCGCCCCCCACGTGTCCATGGAGTGGCGGGTGGATGGGGAACTCCTCGCTGCCATCAGAGAGGAAGCGGTTGCCCGCGGCGTCCCCACGGTAACTCTTGCCGAGGAGCGGGTGCGGCGCTTCGCCGGGTCGCTGCTCGATCACGGGCTGGCGGTTCCCCTGTACTACCTGCGCCAGGCGGGGGTGGAGTGCCCGCTGGTGGCCACGGGGATTTCCCCTCTCCCCTGGGAAGAACTGGTGCGGTTTGGGCAGGCGGTGGCGGCGGCCATCGGGGCGAGTGGGCGCAAAGCGGTGGTGATCGCCAGTGGCGACCTCTCCCACCGGCTAACTCCCGGGGCGCCGGCGGGCTTCGATCCCGCCGGCAGGGAGTTCGATGACCGGGTGGTGGCTGCCCTGCGCGCCGGTGATCTGGGAGCCCTGCTCACCCTGGACGAGGATCTGGTCGATAGAGCTGGAGAGTGCGGCCTGCGGCCCCTCTTCATGCTCCTCGGGGCTCTCCAGGGTAGCGGGCTGCGGGCGCGAGTGGTTTCGTACGAGGGCCCGTTCGGAGTGGGATACGCTGTGGTCACCTGGACCCCGCCTCCCTCCTGGCCGGTGAGCCTGGCCCTGGAGTCTCTGGAGCATTATCTGCATCGAGGTGCTCCCCTGAAGCCGCCAGCCGATGTACCTGAAGATTTCCGGCGCCGAGCGGGGGTGTTTGTTTCCTTCAAGAAAGCGGGAGATCTGCGGGGTTGCATTGGTACCATAGAACCCACTCGGGCCACGCTGGCGGAAGAGATAATCTACAATGCCATTTCCGCTGGTACCAGGGACCCCCGGTTTACGCCCATCACCCCGGAGGAAATCCCGTACCTGGACTGCTCGGTGGACATCCTGGAGGAGCCCGAGCCGGTGGAAGGGTACGGCCAACTGGACCCCTCCCGGTACGGGGTAATCGTGCGCAAGGGATGGCGGACGGGGCTGCTCCTGCCCGACCTGGAGGGTGTGGATACCGTTGAACAGCAGGTGGCTATCGCGAAGCAGAAGGCCGGCATCCGTCCCGACGAACGGGACGTGGAGTTGCTCCGCTTCCGGGTCACCCGCTACCACTGACCCCGAGCCGGCGGTGTGAACACGATTGCGGGGGTCCGGGGCGTCAGTGCGGGGAAGTGGGGCGGTGATACGGTGAAGGAGGCTCGCTTCTGGGAGAAGGCAGGCGACGGGCGGGTCAGGTGTTTTCTCTGCCCGCACCACTGCTACCTGGGGCCGGGTCAGCGGGGTATCTGCCAGGTACGCAAGAACGTGGACGGTACCCTGTACACCCTTAACTACGCGCAGGTTTCGTCCTACGCCCTTGACCCCACGGAGAAGAAGCCCCTCTACCACTTTTTCCCCGGGTCTTACCTCTTTTCCCTGGGAACCCTGGGTTGCAACCTGTCGTGCGGGTTCTGCCAGAACTGGACGATTTCCCAGGAAGAAGCACCTACGGTGGAGATTTCCCCCCAGCGGGCCGTGGAACTCACTCTGTCTGCCCGGGCGCGGGACCCCCGGGTGGTCGGCCTGGCTTACACCTACAACGAGCCGGGGATCTGGTTTGAATACGTGGCCGAAACAGCCCAGATCGCCAAGCAGCAAGGTCTGGTCAACTGCCTGGTCACCAATGGGTTCATCGAGGAAGCACCCCTGCGGGAGCTGCTGCAGTTGGTAGACGCCATGAACGTGGACGTAAAGGCTTTCCGGCCCGAATTTTACCGCAAGGTGTGCAAGGGGGACCGCGATCCGGTTTTGCGCACGGTGGAGGTAGCCCACCGGGCGGGATGCCACGTCGAGGTGACCAACCTGCTTATCCCCGGATACAATGACTCGGAAGCGGAAATCGGCGATCTCGTGACCTGGCTGGCAGGCATATCCCCCGCCATTCCCCTGCACTTTTCCCGCTACTTTCCCAACTATCGTTTCACCGAGCCTCCCACCCCTCTCACCACTCTGGAGAAGGCGGCGGAGATTGCCCGGCGCAAGCTCCGCTACGTCTACATGGGGAACGTCTGGGGCCGGGGCAGCGACACTGCCTGCCCCGAGTGCGGTCAGGTGGTGTTGCGGCGGCGGGGGCTGGAGCTGGCATCGGCATCGCTGCGGGACCACCGCTGCCCCCGCTGCGGCTACGAGCTTACCATCCGTGGTGATGTCTTTCCACCGTAAAGCAGTGCGTTGCGGGTTCTGTCTTTCGGGGGGGCGGGAGTATCAGAAGGACGCGCCCTGCTCGAGCGTGGCGACGCGATCCGTCAATTGATCCAGCTTTTGCTCGACCGAAGCTACTCTGCCGGTGAGCGTGGTGAGTTCCCCCTCAACGTGCGTCAGTACGGCCTTGGCAACGCTGCTTCTCTCCTCCAGTACCCGGAGGAGGTTGTAGTGGTGATCGAGCCTTCTCTTGAGCTGTTGCTGGCCAGCTTGCAACTGCGCCTGTCCGGCCCTGATATGTGCCACATCGAGCCGCATCTCGTCTTGCCCGGCCTTCAGTCCTGCGTACCCGCCTGAGAGCTGCCTTATCTCGTTATGGAGTTGGTCCTGTCCTGTTTTCAGTTCTATGTACCCGCCTGAGAGTTGCCTTATCTCGTTATGGAGTTGTTCCTGTCCTGTTTTCAGTTCTGCGTACCCGCCTGAGAGTTGCCTTATCTCGTCATGGAGTTGGTCCTGTCCTGTTTTCAGTTCTGCGTATCCCCCTGAGAGCTGCCTGACTCCTGTCGTGAGGGTTTCCTGCCCCGCCACCAATGCGTTCAACCGGTCCAGGATCTGCTCAAGGATTTCTTTCACTCTGGCAACCCTCCCGGCCGACATGATACCACATTTTTCTTGTCCTGGATAGAGGTACCTATGTTCAGGATCACAGCACTGCGACGGTTGCCGGCACCGAAAGGAGCCGGGGACGAAGGGATGCAGCGGAGGGGATGTGCGACAGATGTGCGACGGTATGGTGGCAACCAGAGTGGCTCTGTGGTAAACTCGTGGCCGGAGAGGTGATGGAGTTGGCGGTTTGCATGAAGGGGCGCGACGTCGTGTCGCTGGCCGACCTCACTGCGGAAGAAATCATGCAGGTGGTGGCCACGGCCGAGTACTTCAAGGTGCAGGCCAAGGCGGGCATCTACCCGCGTCCTCTGGTGGGGAAGACGCTGGGGATGATCTTCCACAAGCCTTCCACTCGTACCAGGGTTTCGTTCGAAGTGGCCATGGTGCAGTTGGGTGGTCACGCCCTTAACCTGACGGCAGCGGAACTCCAGCTCCGCCGGGGAGAAACCATCGCTGACACCGGGAGGGTGCTTTCCAGGTACCTCGACGCCATCATGATCCGTACATACTCCCACGCGGACGTGGTGGAACTGGCCGAGGCAGCTTCCATCCCGGTCATAAACGGGCTCACCGATTTCTCTCATCCCTGCCAGATACTGGGCGACCTGCTCACCATCAAGGAGAAAAAAGGCCGCCTGGAAGGCCTGAAGCTGGCTTACGTGGGAGACGGCAACAACGTGGCCCACTCCCTGCTGTTCGGCGGCTCGAAGGTGGGGATGCATGTGGTGGTGGCCACCCCGCCGGGATACGAACCCGACCCGCAGGTGGTGGAGCGGTCGAGGGAGTTCGCCCGCGCGTCCGGCGGGCGGGTGGAAGTGCTCTCCGATCCCCAGCAGGCGGTGGCCGGTGCAGACGTGGTATACACGGACGTTTGGGCCAGCATGGGGCAGGAGGCCGAGGAAGAAGAACGTCGCCGGGTATTCGGCCCCTACCAGGTTAACGCGGCCCTGATGGCACGGGCAGGTTCCGGGGCCATATTCATGCACTGTTTGCCCGCCCACCGGGGACAGGAGGTCACAGACGAGGTGATCGACGGTCCCCAGTCGGTGGTGTGGGACCAGGCGGAAAACCGTCTCCACATCCAGAAGGCGATTCTGGCGCTGGTCATCGCCGGTTAGACCTGGGGCCGCGAAGGAGGCCACGGGGGCGGGGGCCCGCATCGGGGTTTCCCCGCTCTGATTGCGTGCGTCTGCCTGCCCGGTGAGGGCATAAACCGACAGTTGCATACGAAAGATTAACCAGGGGCGCAGATATATAGAGGGGGTCAATAGAGTTGTCTGGGTGGTTGTACCTGGTGGCTGTCGCCATCTACCTGGTGTTTTTTGGGCTGTTTGTAAGATTCTTCATCTGGAAACGACATGCGGAGCAGACTTATTGGCGCAGGCGACCGGCCCTCGACCTGGAGGTGCTTAACCGGGAAGCGTCCCGCCGGGGGAAAGAATTACCCTTCGTCAGCGTGCTCATACCTGCGCGCAACGAGGCGGACGTGATTGGTCGCACCATCGATCACATGTGCCGCCTGATCTACCCCCCTTCCCGGTATGAGGTGGTGGTAATAACAGATGAGAAGGAAAGGCTGGCCCGGGATGAAATGCGGGAGCGCGCCATATGCGCGGCCCTGGCCAGCCTGAAGGGGGAGACCGACGGAGGGCAGGGTCGCATGCTGGTGCTCGCGTTGCTCGCACGCCTCGCCCAGGAGCACTGGCAGCCGGGGACTCGTTTGGGCCGCGCCCTGGGCTGGCAGCCGGCCGTCCGCCTGGATCCCCGGGAAGAAAGGGGACTGGTGCGGGAGATGGCCTGGACCATACTCCAGCACCGGGGGGCAGCCCGGCCGGGGCAGCTGATGTTCCTGGTGAGGCGAGCGTTTAACGGGTCGGGGCCCGAGGTGGCGCGGCGAGCTTATCCCCTATACCTGGCGGCAACGCTGCCCGTGGTGCTGGCATACCTGCACCTCACTCGCCAGGCCGTGCGCCCGGTCTGGCTGCGTCTTTCCCACACTGTGCTTCCGCTGGAGGGTGCCACTTCCCCCGACGTGGTGCTGTCCCTGGCTGCAGGGGTGGCCCGCGGACTGGTGCGGCAGCTGGTGGCATGCCGGCGGTCGGGCTCCCTGGCCGCGGTATTGGAGGATGTATTCCCAGAGTGTTTCCCCACCACTCAGGACGTGGTCCAGGTCCGCGTGGCTGCCCTGGCCGGCCGGGAGGTGCCCAGGGTGAGACAGGTGGAGGTGCCGTACGATTTCGACGGATCCTTGGGAGGCCGGTGCACGGGACACCTGGTTCCCTCCACCAAAGGCAGGGCGCTGAACTACGCTCTTTCCTTCCTGGATCCTGCCACTGTCATGTGTGCCTTTTATGATGCTGAAAGCCGTCCCGACCCCCGGGTGCTCATGTACGTGGCGTACCGTTGGCTTACCGAGGAGCGCCCCCCGGCCATCTTCCAGGGCCCGGTGTTCCAGGTACGGAACTTCTATCAGATGGGCCCGGTGTGCAAGGTGGCCGCCCTCTACCAGGCTGTGGCCCACGACTGGTACCTGCCCGTGCTGTTCCGCCGCCTTCCCTTCGTGGGGGGGACAAACCTGGTGGTGGATCGCCACCTGCTGGAATCAATCGGGGGATTCGACCCCTCCTGCCTGACGGAAGACCTGGAACTGGGGGTGCGTGCCTACCTGGAGGCGGGGGTGTGGCCGGTGTACCTCCCCTACGCCTCCAGTGAGCAGACGCCCCCCACGGTGCGGGCGTTCTTCCGCCAGCGCCTCCGCTGGGGCACCGGCCACCTGCTGGTCATGGACAAGGTCAGGTCGGACCGGCACTACGACCGGGAGAAGAAGGAAAAGTTGTTGCGCACCCTGTTCCTGAAGGGGCAGGTGGAGTGGACGCTGTACCAGGCGGCCACCTTTGTACCTCCCCTGTTCCTGATGCTTTTCCTCACCGGATATGTGGACGTGACCGTGGTGCCGGCGGCGGTGCGTCACATGCTGAACGTTATGAGCCTGGTGTACGTGGGCTTCACGTTCTACACGTACCGGCGCTATTCACCCTACCTGGACACCTGGTGTCGTCCCCGGCACTGGGCGGCACAGGTATGGGTCTGGTTGCAATTGCTCATCCTACCCCTGGCGGCATTTTTGTTCCCTACCCCTTACGCCACTGCGCTGGTACTCAAGAAACTGGGTCGACACCCACGTACCTGGACCAAGACCCCGCGCACCCGGGAATGAGCGGGACCGAGGGCAGAGGCTGGTATGCCGCCAGGAAAGCTCGGGGAGGGATGGGTTTGGGCAGTCAGGTGGAGGAACGGCCGGTACGGGTCCTCATAATGGGGGCGGCAGGACGGGATTTCCACAACTTCAACGTGTTCTTCCGGGGGAACCCACGTTTTCGCGTGGTGGCCTTCACCGCGACCCAGATTCCCGACATCGCGGGCCGGCGGTATCCCCCGGAACTGGCGGGGCCTGGCTACCCCGAGGGGATTCCCGTCTACCCCGAGGAGGAACTGGGCCACCTCATCAAGCTGCGCCAGGTGGAACGGGTGGTTTTCGCGTACAGCGACGTCTCTCATGAGTACGTGATGCACCGGGCCTCCGAGGCGCTGGCCCTGGGTGCGGATTTCTGGATCATGGGTCCGGACAGCACCATGCTCAAATCCGCCCGCCCCGTGATTTCGGTCTGCGCGGTGCGCACGGGGGCAGGCAAATCTCAGACTTCCCGGCGGGTGGCGGACATCCTGAAGGCCCTGGGGAAAAAGGCAGCGGTGGTGCGTCACCCCATGCCATATGGGCAATTGGACCAGCAGGTGGTGCAGCGCTTCGCCACCCGGGACGACCTGGACCGCCACCGCTGTACAATCGAGGAACGGGAAGAGTACGAAGCGCACATAGAACGGGGAAACGTGGTCTTCGCCGGGGTGGACTACGAGGCCATCCTGCGCGAGGCCGAGAAGGAGGGCGACATCGTCCTGTGGGAGGGGGGAAACAACGATCTCCCCTTTTACCGTCCTGACCTCCACATCGTGGTGGCGGATCCCCACCGAGCCGGGCACGAAGTGACTTACCACCCGGGGGAGGCAAACCTCCGCATGGCGGACGTGGTGGTGATTAACAAGGTGGACACCGCCACGCCCGAGGCCGTGGACACCGTACGGCGCCACCTGAGTCAGGTCAATCCCCTGGCCACCGTGGTGGAGGCAGCGTCGCCCCTTACGGTGGAGGACGGAGCGCGTCTCACCGGCAAGAAGGTGGTAGTAGTGGAGGACGGGCCCACCCTCACCCACGGGGAGATGAGATACGGCGCGGGGGTGCTGGTGGCCCGGCGGTGGGGCGCCGAACTGGTAGACCCACGCCCTTACGCCAGGGGCAGCATCGCAGAAACTTATCAGAAATATCCCCACATCGGTCCCCTTCTCCCCGCCATGGGGTACGGACCCGAGCAACTGCAAGAGTTGCAGGATACTTTAGCCGATGTACCCGCCGATCTGGTGGTGGTGGCCACACCCATCGACCTGGCCAGGGTCATTTCCCTGAACCGCCCCGCGGTGCGCGTCCGCTACGAGTTACAGGAGATCGGGCGTCCCAACCTGGGGGATATATTGCAGGACTTCTTCCGCAGGCGCCTGCCCCGGCGTGAGCCGCTTAAGCGGAAGTTGGAACCCCGGCGAATCAGATTGTGCCGTCACGTTCCCGCTTTTTGACACCGGAATATCTAACGGCTATAATGACCGGGGGCGGTGGGCCGGGTGTTGACCCCGGCCCATTCGTGAATTGAGCATGCGTGACGAGTTGGAAGTGGCGCGGCGAAAGCTCAGCGAAAAGGAGTACCGCCTCACGCCCCAGCGACAGGCGGTTCTTGAGGCACTGCTAGCTCATTCCGGCGAGCATCTGAGTGCGGAAGACGTCTACGCCCTGGTGAAGAGAACCCATCCCGATATCGGGCTGGCCACCGTGTACCGCACCCTGGACCTTCTGGCCAGCCTTGACGTTCTGCAGAAGATCGATCTCGGCGACGGGCGTGCCCGCTATGAACTGGGGGATGAGGAGCATTACCACCACCACCTCATCTGCGTGCGATGCGGCAAGGTGGCGGAGTTCGACATCGACCTGCTGGAGTCGCTGGAAGCCCTGGTGTTCAAGCGCACCGGTTTTGAGGTGCTCGATCACCAGGTGAAGCTTTTCGGTCTCTGCCGGGAGTGTCGGGCTAAGGATCCGCACACCCTACTGGACGGAGGGGGCTAGTTTGTGGCGGGCGGCACTGAGCGCATTCCTGGTCGTATTCCTGGCTGAACTCGGGGACAAGACCCAGCTCTGCACTTTTTTGCTGGCAGCGAAAGATCGGTCGCCCTGGACAGTGTTTCTGGGGGCGGCCGCTGCCTTGGTCATGACATCGCTGCTGGCTGCGCTGCTGGGAGGTGCGGTGGGGAAGCTGGTGCCGGAGAAGGTCCTGCGGATGCTGGCGGGGTCAGCCTTTGTTATCCTGGGGGGGCTTCTGCTGGCGGGCAAGCTGTGAGTCGATGGACGCCACCGCCACCGCAGTGTGGTTGCTTCCTGCCCGCGAGTGCGGTATACTGTTTAGGGGTGCGCCCATAGCTCAGCGGATAGAGCACCGGCCTCCGGAGCCGGGTGCGGGGGTTCGATTCCCTCTGGGCGCACCAGTTCTTTTGCCTTGCGCGGTGGTCGTTGCTCACCTCCGGGGACAATAGGGATGTCGGAGGTGATAGCATGGCCAGAAGGCGCCAGGTGACGGGGCGCAAGGGCAACATGGCCGCGCGGGGGGCTACGGTGGAGACCTACGGTCCCAAGGCGATACCCAAAGCCCGGGAAGCGCGCTCTCAGGAGGGGCAGCTGGAAGAATCCGAAAGCCACGGCACTCGCAAGGACGTAAAGGTGCCAATCAAGCACAAGCTCACCTAGCCAGGCCCTGCCTTCGCCACCCGGCCGGGCGGGACGGGCAGGACGGTTGTACGGGCGGTGCGACGGGTGGCGGTGACCTTGACAGAGAAGCGGGCGCGTGTTAAGATCAAGGTCCGAGACGGAAAGTAAAGCTTGGTCCTTGAAAACCGAACAGCGTGCGTGCCTTTGGGGAACGGTCTTTGCGGCCCGGCAGTAAATCTGCGGGTCAGGTACGTGAAATCGCTGCCGATCTGTGCCGGGAGATGCGCGCAAGCGGATGACCTGGCGCGGAAGGCAAGAGAATTCACGGAGAGTTTGATCCTGGCTCAGGACGAACGCTGGCGGCGTGCCTAAAACATGCAAGTCGAGCGGGGCGAGTGGAACTGGCGCGAGTCAGGGAAGCTTGCTCAGCGGCGGACGGGTGAG
>JBFLXJ010000014.1 GCA_040757085.1 Bacillota bacterium
CGGGCCGTATGCTGGTCGGCCGTGGGTGAAGTACGTTTTGCGGGAGTTGACTCGGGTTGGCCTAGAGGTAAGCTAGAGATTCCAAATACATACAGGTCGGGGAGACCTACTGAAACTTGACACGGAGCGGTAGGCCAACTGGCTTGCCAAATCCGTAGCGGAGGTGGTATCGTACTCACGGGCGTTTGTTCCCTCGCTCTACCCAGTTGTTGCTAGAGCTTCCTAATGGTTACAGCGAGCTAGCGTAAGGAGGCGACAATAAATGAAGTACGCCCACAAGGGGTTTATACAACAGCTGGACGGCACTTACGCTGTACTAATTCATCCTGTCAACGGATATCTGGAATCCGAACAACTGGAGGCCGTACGTAGGCTGGCCCAACGCTACGGAAAGGCGAAGCTCACGGTTACCCAGGCCATCATGATTTACGGCATAAAGCCTGAGGACTTTGACCAGGTGGTGGAAGAGTTAGAAAAGGTCCGCCTGCCTTTGGCCGATATCGGTCGGGTGGTGCGAAATGTCAAAGTCTGTTCCAGTCAGTATTGTAAGCATGTGATCCGCGATGTCACTCCCCTGGCCGCACAAATCAATCGACGCCTTGCAGGGATGCCTACGCCGAGAAAATTCAAGATGGCCTTGAATGGCTGCCCCAATTCATGCGTGGAGGCACAACTAAATGACCTGGGTATCATTGCTGTCCAGGACGGGTACTGGCTTTACCTTGGGGGTAAAGCAGGGCGTCAACCCCAATTGGGTACTCGCCTGGACATGGTTATCAAGGAAGAGTATCTAGTCGAAACTGTCGAGCGGATAGTCAAGGCCTATATTCCACTTGCCGAGAACGAGCGGCTCGGTGAAGTTATTAACCGGATAGGTCTTCTGCGATTCCTGAAGGTAGCACTGGCTTGGAGCAGTGAAGGAATCAAGACGTGCATAGGAGCGCGGTATTGTAAGAACGGTGTTGGTGATGTCCATGCAATTGCCGGGCAAATTGTATCATGCGGCCATGTGCAAGGTCAGATAACCCTCAGCGGCTGCGCCAATGCTTGCGCAGTGGAAGCCGAAGCGGGTTGTAATGTTATTTGTTTGAAAGACAGGTTGTGGGTATATAGAGAGGGTAACCTAGATGTTATAGGGACAGGCCAGTTGGCTGAATACCTCAGAAGCAATGGTATTTTAAGTGACTCGTGAAACGTAATCCGGCCTCACAGAGCCAGTCTGTCCCCGAGTACGGAGCTCGCGCGACCGCAACCAATTCCCATCAGTCGGTCGCCAATCCAGCATCCGCAACAGCTGTTCAAGTCGGGTTCTGGTGTCCTGCTCACCAGGGCCCTGACCGGGAAGGCTGTGAAGCAGCTGGACTACGCTGGCGCAAGCGGGCGCGGGCGGTGGTCTGCGCCGTTCAAAAGCCACAACGGTGCGTGCGCGCGGGACTACGAAAACGACGTCGACCCCCACCCCCACCCGCGCACCTGCTCCCGCCCAGCTCACCGTGACCTACCTGAAACTCCTCCGCGCCCAGCACGACCGGAAACCTGGAAGGCCCGCGAGTTCTGGGCCACCCTTGGCCCTCCTGACCTGGGGCTCTCAAGCCCGTGCTTGACACGCGGACCCGGTGCGATACACTGGAAAACAAGTCCGGCCCGACGCCGGACACCCTGCATGAGGAGCAAGGGGCATGCGGGAAGCCGGCAAACTTACCCTGGCCGAGGGAGCGCAGGCAGCTCTTCCCATCGTGTTGGGCTATGTCCCCATTGGCATAGCGTACGGGGTGGTGGCGGGGCAAGCCCACCTCACGACGGCAGAGACCGTGGCCATGTCCCTCATCGTATTCGCGGGGTCGGCCCAATTCATCGCCGTCGGGATGCTGGCCGCCGGTGCGGGCGCCTGGCCCATCATCGTCACCACGTTTCTCGTCAACCTCCGCCACCTGCTCATGAGTGCCGCCTTGTCCGTGCCGTTTCGTCGTATCCCCCGCAAGCTGCAGGCCATCCTCGCGTTCTGGATCACCGACGAATCGTTCGTCGTGACCAGCAGCGCCCTCGCCGGACGCCAGGCCACCGTTCCCTTCGTCGCCGGCCTCCAGATCACGGCCTATCTCGCCTGGGCCGCCAGCTCGCTTGTCGGAGCCGTGCTGGGCAACATGGCGTCCGGAATCGCCGGCCTCGGGATCGACTTCGCGCTCCCCGCCATGTTCATCGCCCTGCTCGTCCTCCAGATCAAAGACTGGAGTTCCGTGCTGGTCGCCGTGCTGGCCGGGGCAGTATCCCTGCTGCTGGCGCTGTACGTCCCCGGCAACGCTAACGTCATCGTGGCCACCCTGGTGGCCGCCACGGCGGGGGTGCTGCTCAAGAGATGAGGACGCCGCTGCTGCTGCTATTCCTCGGTATGGCCGTGGTAACGTATATACCGCGCATGGCGCCGCTGGTACTGTTGAGCCGGCTGCCCATGCCCGCCTGGTTCGTGCGCTGGCTGGCATGCGTGCCCGTGGCGGTGATGGCCGCCTTGCTGGTCCCCACTCTCCTGGTCAAACAGGTCGAAGGCGCTTCCGTCCTCTGGTTGTCCTGGGATAACCATGGGCTGCTCGCCGCGGCTCCCACTGTCGCCGTAGCCCTGAGAACGAGGAACATCTTCGCCACCGTTCTGTGCGGGCTGGCCGCCATATTCGCCCTCAACTGCCTGTTGTAGCTATTCGAGCGGCACAGCTATGCGGCATGTTCCCGAGCATACTACGTGTCCAGGACGAGTACCCCGGCCCTG
Organism: Bacillota bacterium; assembly: GCA_040757085.1. Classification (NCBI taxonomy): domain Bacteria; kingdom Bacillati; phylum Bacillota; species Bacillota bacterium. The sequence goes on from JBFLXJ010000014.1 coordinate 2,762, forward strand.
ACCAGCGCCTCGGTGAACGCCGTAGAGGGCGCAGGTCGCCACCGATATTCGTCGCGCAGGAACCATTCGAAAAGGGTGAACAGTGGATTGAGTGACAGGGACATTTTGAGGCGCTTTCCCAGGTCGTACAGCCCCACCCGCCCGCGTACGGCCGGGGACCGCAACAGGATGTCAGCAGCCGCCTGCTCGCGCCCGGCCAGAGGGGTGATGACCAGCACGTCGAAGCCCGGCGGCAGGTATCCGATTCCCGCCGGAGAAAGGCGCACGACCACCGTCAGTGCGTGGCTCCGGTGGCGATACACGGCACCCCCCGCCAGTGGACCCTCCCCCGGCCGGTCCCCACGCAAATAACCGGCAAACTGCCCGGCCAGGACCCGCCAAGACACCGTGGCGGCCCCCAGGGAGATCGTCTCGCTCCACCTGAGGCCACCCAGCCATCTCAGGACCTCCCCTCGGCTCTCCCCGACGAGCTCGATGCCCTCCCCGGTGAGCCGGGCCAGCCTGGCGCTGACCAGGTAGTCCACGCTCGGGCACGGAGAGCCGAAACCCAGGAAGCGGAACTGCGCCTCCACCCCGGGCAGATCCAGGACCGCTCCGTCGGGGGAATCGGCTAGCATTTCCAGAAGGACCAATGCCGGAAGCGGCGCTCCTTCCATCCCCTGACCCCCTTTACCGGAGGCGCTAGCCCTTCCACCACATCGGCGGAGGAGGCTGTACCTTGCCCGCCTCACGAGAGGCGGTGGTCACCCGTCCCGCCCCCTTCCCGCAACTGACCGAGGCTGAGCAGCCGGCGCCTTCCCGCAACTGCCCGACCTTCCCGCAGGGGGCGGCGCAGGTCCACGGCACCTGCCAGCCGGTCCTCGGTGGCGTTGAGAGGCAGATTGACCAGGCGGATGGGCGGGCGGAGCGACGGCAGCTGCTCCGAGGCCGCCCGGGCCTGGCAGCGCGGGCATAGTCCTCAGCAGACCGCGCACGAGCATTGACTTCGGGGTACCACTGGGACCCGATATCAGCACTTCGCCCAGGCGCGGGTTGACAGCATTGACGAGAAGTGCCCTCTTGACCTCCTCCTGGCCCACTACGGCACCAAAGGGAAACATATCCTACCTGATCTTCCTCTTGCCGAATGTGGGCTCCGCGGCCGGGATGGGCGGCATCTGCCATGTGGCGATCAGAGGTACGGGCAGGTCGCGGTCGATGATCACGTCCAACACAGTGGGACGGTTGGACTTGAGGGCGTGCTCGAACGCGGGCCCGAAGTCGGACGCCTTCTCCACCCTGATGCCCTGGCCGCCCATGGCCTCAGCCATGCGGGCGAAGTCGGGGTTCCACAGCTCTCCCGTGGATACCTTCCGGAAGCTGGTGCCGATCTCCCGGCCATCCAGGTAGAACCGCTGCAGATCGCGAATGCACCCGATGCTGTAGTTGTTGAGCACCACCCACACCGCCGGCAGGTCGTACTCCACTGCGGTGGCCACCGCGTGGGGGGTCATTATGAAGCCACCGTCCGAGCACACGCACACGCACGGGGAATCGGGCCGGGCCAGTTTGGCACCCAGCACCCCGCACACGCCGAACCCCATGGCGGCGAAGCCACCTGGGCTGATGTGCGTGTATGGTCGCGGTGTCTGCCAGTACTGTTCGCACCAGGCCTGGTTGTTCCCCACGTCCACGACCAGGATCGTGTCTTCGGGGGCAATGCGCCTCATGTCGCCCAGCACGCGCCGCGGGTCGATGGGGTAGGCGGAGGATTCCAGGGCCGGACGCATGAACGCGTCCCACTCTCCCTTGAAGGCCCGGATTTCGTCCAGCCACGGGTAGTCCCCGCGGGGCTCGGTCCTCTGTCGGACCACCTCCAGCAACTGCTGCAGGAAGGCGCGCACGTCCGCGACGATGCCCAGCTCCACCGGGTAATTCCGCCCTATCTCGGCAACGTCTATGTCTACCTGGATAAGCCGGGTGGGCGGGATGTTGTAGGCATAACCGGGGAGCCAGGAAGCCGTGTGCAGGTCGGAGAAACGACAGCCGAGGGCCAGGATTACGTCCGCGTTGCGGGTGGCCTCCACGGCGGGGTAGTAACCCCAGCACCCCGTCACCCCCAGGTACAGAGGGTGATCCTCGGGCAGGACACCCTTACCCATCAGGCTGGCGTACACGGGGATGTTAAGGTGTTCGGCCACCTGACGCAGTTCGCCGGTGGCGCGGGCTGCCATGACCCCGCCCCCCGCCAGGATCAAGGGCCTGCGGGCCTCGAGCAGGATGCCCAGGGCCTTCCGCACCGCTTCCGGAGAACCGGGGGTCCTCCCGTCCACCGGCGTGGACCACTCTTCGGGCTCGGGGATCGTCACCTCGGCCTTACACACGTATATGTCGTAGGGGACATCCAGGTGGCAGGGACCCGGCCTGCCCGTACGCATCAGCTTGTACGCTTTGGGCAGGTACTTGGCCAGCTGGTCCACCTTGTGCACCTGCCAGCTATGTTTCACTATGGGCTTGAAGATGGAAGGAAAGTCCGCCGGGAAGTAACGGTAGATTTCCTGCAGGGCGCCCGTGTCAAACTGGTCGGTGGCCGGGCACCCCGTTATGACCAGGAACGCAGATGAGTCGTAGAAGGCGTTGGCCACCGCTATGGTGAGGTTAGCAGGCCCGGGACCGGTGGAGGCGTACACGGGGAGCGGAACCCCCGTGAGCCGAAAGTACACGTCGGCCATGAATCCCGCCGCCTGCTCTATGCGCGGCCAGACGACCTTGATCTTGTCCGTGCGCTCGTAAATGCCGTCCAGCAACCCTATGGCTCCGTGACCCGCATACCCGAGGATGTAGGGGATCTTTTCTTTGATCAGGTACTCGGCTATGATGTCGCAACCCCGGTACTCCGCCATGGCTCCCGCAGCAGGCTGCCATCCGCCCCGTCGGCAGCCATGCTGCTCCCCCCTTTCCGAGAGAATTTCCGTCACGGCTTGTGGTCGCAATAACCGTGCCGGGAGGCAGAGCCCGGGGTGGAGTCAGAAACCGGGAATCTGACAGCACCAGGGACGTGCACGCACGACCGGAAGGGTCCTCGTGTCCCGCAACATCTGTCGTGATCTGCGCCATGTGTCTTGCAATGCTACACAAGGAAGGTGTCGGTCCCACCGGCCCACGTCCGGCGCACGACAATACCGTATTGCCGCATCTTCCGGTACAGAGAACTGCGCGCGATGCCCAGCCGCCTGGCAGCTGCCGCCACATTCCCCGTGCTCTGCTCCAGAGCCTCGGCAATGGCGAGCCGCTCTGCGTCGGCCAGACGCTTCACCGATGGCCGGGTAATGTGGCCCTCGGCCACGCGGAGCCCGCGCCGCAGGCCGGCCATCAGGTGCTCCGGCTCGAGGACGCCGGTCTGGGCGACGTTGATGGCGCACTCTATCACGTTCTCCAGTTCGCGCACGTTACCCGGCCAGTCGTGCGCCAGCAATAGCTCCAGCGCCCGGTTGCCAACGTCCTGCACGGACTTGCCCAGCTTGGTATTCAGTTTGTACAGGAAGTGACGGGCCAGCAGGGGTATGTCCTCTTTTCGCTCCCGCAGAGGGGGAATGACAATGGGGAAAACGTTCAACCGGAAGTACAGATCGCGTCGGAAGCTGCCCCGGGCCACCGCCTCGGACAGGTTCTTGTTGGTGGAGGCGATCACCCTCACATCCACCGGCGTCACCCGATGCCCCCCTATGCGCACCACCTGCCGGTCTTGGAGCACCCGTAAGAGCACCGCCTGCATGTCGAGCGGCATCTCTCCGATCTCGTCGAGGAAGATAGTGCCCCCATCGGCGAGCTCGAACTTCCCCGGGGACCCTTCCCTGCGCGCTCCGGTGAAAGCACCCTCCGCGTACCCGAAAAGCTCGCTTCCCACCAGTTCCCGAGGGATGGCAGCGCAGTTGATGGCCACGAATGCCCCGTCGCGCCTCCTGCCCGCATTGTGGATGGCGTGAGCGAACATCTCCTTGCCGGTACCGCTTTCCCCCTGCAGCAGAACGGTAGAAGAGCTCTCCGCCGCCGCGCGCGCCAGATCCACCGCCCGCCGGAAGCCGGGACTCTCCCCGATGATGTCGTCAAAGGTGAAAACGGCCTGGGCTCCGGCCATGCGATGGACCAATCTGCGCACGCTACGCATCTCCCTCAGGATGGCCATGGCGCCTATGACCGTGCAGCCGTCGCCCATCACCGGCTTGGCCGTCACCGTGGCGTGGAGGCGACCTGTACCCAGTTCCAGGTTGGTTTCCCGGTCCACGACTTCGCGGCCACTTTCCAGGATGGCAGCCAACCCCAACTGCCGGAACAGAAACTGGTCGAGGGGACGTCCTACCGCTTCCCCCGCCTGCATCCCGAGCAAACGACCAGCCACGCTGTTGATGAGGGTAACCCGGCCGGCCGTATCCACCGAAACCAGTCCCTCGGACATGGACTCGATCGTAGCCAGCAGGTAGCGATGGGCTACCAGCAGCCGGTCTGAGGCAGACGCCGCCCTTAGCTGATTCTCGATGGCCTGGGCGGCCGCCACCACCATGCCCAGAGTGTGGGGATGAACGCGCCTGTAGTCTCCGGACATGGTAAGGACCCCGATCAGCCTCCCATCGGGGTCGTGGACGGCTGCACTGGAACAGGTCCAGGAATGGCATCCCACCCAGTAATGCTCCGCCCCGCACACCTGGATGGGACTGCCTGTCACCAGGCTGACACCTATGCCGCTGGTGCCCATTACCGCCTCAGACCACCTGACCCCGGGCACCAGCCAGATCTTTTCTGCTTCTCCCTCCGCATCTGCGTCGCCCACCAGCTCGAGCAGGTAGCCCTCCTCATCACAGAGGCAAACAACGAATCCCGAGCCCGCCACGAGCTCGTGCAGGCTGCGCATGAACGGCCTGGCCGCCTCGATCATGGCTCGCCTCCTGGCGAGACGCCCATCGAGCTCGCGCCCGGTGATCGCCACCCGCTCGACCCGCCAGGGATCCAGGCCGTGCTGCCTGCACCTCGCCCACGAGTCGGCTATCACCGGACGCACCACCTGCCGGTCAACCCGGCCGGTGCGCACGAATTCCTCCCAGGCCGAACGCAACCTGTCCTCGGGTATGCCCGAGATGGGGAACGTCAGCATATCCGATCCCCGCCGCCCTGCCGAAAAGTGCACCTTCTTCCAGGAATGGTTTCGACTCCGGAGAAGGCCATACCTCTCCCGGCCGCGCTACAGGTTCACGGGAGCATGGTACCAGTTTCGAGGTAGCGCTGATGCCAGGATAGCGCCTCACCGAGCATGTGCGGTGAGTGTCCGCCCTGCCGACAGGCCCGGGCGAAGTAATCCTCCAGCAGTGGGCGGTAGGCAGGATGGGCACAATGCGCGATGATCCTTTGCGCCCTCTCGCGGGGGCTCAGGCCCCGCAGGTCGGCCACGCCCTGCTCGGTGATGAGCACGTGCACCTCGTGCTCGGTGTGGTCCACATGCGACACCATGGGGACGATGCACGAGATCTTCCCGCCCCGCGCGGTCGAGGGACTTACGAAAATCGAAAGATAGGCGTTCCGCGAGAAGTCGCCCGAGCCGCCGATCCCGTTCAGCATCTGTGAGCCGAAGACGTGGCTCGAGTTCACGTGTGCGTAAATATCCACCTCCACCGCCGTGTTGATGGCGATCACGCCAAGCCGGCGGATGGCCTCGGCGCTGTTGGAAACCTCCTGCGGTCGGAGCACCAGGAAATGCCGGTACCGGTGCAGGTTCCGGTACAGGCGCTCCTGACCCGCCGACGAAAGGGCCAGCGAAGTGCCGGAGGCACCGCGGGCGACGCCGGCATCAATGAGGTCGAGGACGCCGTCCTGCAGAACCTCAGAAAAGAAGGCCAGACCGGGCCGGTCCCACTCTTCCAGGGCGTTCAGGACGGCATTGCCCACATTCCCGACCCCCGTCTGCAAAGGTAGCAGGGCGGGCGGTAGCCTGCCCGCTTGCACCTCGCCACGCAGGAACTCCACAAGCTGTCCGCCTATCTTGCGCGACGCGTCGTCGGGAACCTCGAAACTATAAGGGTGATCCGGTCGGCACGTCACCACGATGGCGGCGATGCGGTCCGGGTCCACCCCGATGGCCGGAGCGCCGATGCGCTGCAGGGGTTCCACCAGAGGAAGGGGATCCCGACCGGGGGGCAGGGAATAACTCCAGATATCGTGCAGCCCCTCCATTTCGGGCGGATGCCATAGGTTGAGTTCCACTATGACCTTCTCGGCGGCAGCGACGTAGAGGGCGCTGTTCCCCACCGACGAGGTGGGCACGATCCCTCCGTCCTCCCGGATGGCGCATGCTTCCACCAGCGCCACATCGACCTTTCCCAGGTGGCCGGCCCTGACCATCTCCGGGCACCCGCCCAGATGCTGGTCCACGTAGGCAATCTCGCCCCGGTTGATGAGTTGACGCAGGTTGGCGAGGGACTGGTACGGTAGCCGGCGAACCATCGCACCCGCACTCGCGAGTTCCTCGTCGACCTCACCGCCCACCGAACCACCAGACCAGATGCTGAGCCGGAGGCGACGTCCTTCCCGAGCCTGGCGGGCGAGGGCGAGGGGAACTTCCTTGGGGCTACCCGCCCGCGCGAAGCCGCTCACGCCGACGACGGCTTCGTCAGGCACCACTTCAGCGGCCTCATCGGCGGTCATGAGCCGCCCCCGGAGCAGGGGGTCGCGTACCCTATCCCGGAGCCCCGCCCCCACTTCCATGTTCAGTTCGTGCATGATCTGTTGCTACTGTCCTTTCCACACCTGTTTTTCTTTGTAGTACCTGATCGCCCCGGGGTGGTAGGGGATGGGCGATCCCAGCACTGCCGTCTGCAGGGTCAGGTTCTTGGCTTCCTTGTGAACCGCGATCAGATCGGCCTGGTGTTCGAACATGGCCTTGACAATCTCGTACACCAGATTCTCGTCCATCTTCTCGCTGGCCACTAGGAGGTTCCCTACCGCGCTCACGGGCACATCCGCGTCCACGTTGGGATACGTTCCCCGGGGGATAACAAGCGAGAAATACACGGGCCCGTACTTCTCGACCATCTTCTTGACCGCGTCCTCGTGGGGCAGGAGAGCTATCTTGATCCCCGGCGTGGCGGCCAGATCCAGTACGGCTGCCGTAGGCAGACCCCCGCTCCAGAAGAACGCGTCGATCTTGCGGTCCTTCAGGGCTCCAGCGGACTCGGAAACGCCCAGGCGATCGCGGACTATATCCTTGTCCGGGTCGAGACCGCAAGCCTCCAGTACCCGCAGGGCAATTACCTCCGTACCGCTACCGGGAGCACCGGTGGAAACCTTCTTACCGCGCAGGTCTGCCACTGACCTGATGCCGCTGCCCTCGAGGACCACGATGTGCGTGAAGTTGCTGTACAGGGTTGCCAGGGTACGCAGGGGCACCTGACCGGTCTCCTTGAACTTACCCTGCCCTCGGAAGGCATCGTTGGCCGTGTCCGCCATGACGAAGGCAAGATCAGCCTTTCCTGCTCCGATCAATTTGCAATTGTCCACCGATGCCGCCGTGACCTCGGCGGTGGCCTCGACCCCCTTGACGTACCTGGATACCAGCGCAGCCAGACCACCACCGTACACATAGTAAACACCACCCGTCCCGCCCGTGGCAATCGACAGCCTCCTGACCTGCGGCCTGGCGCATCCTTGCAGTGCCAGGGTAGTAACCATGAGCACCACCAGGACGCCCACCAGCCCGAGTGCCGCCACTGACCTCCTCGCCCTCAGCATCTACGATCCTCCCCTCTCCGGGCCTCGCTCTCTTGCGACCCGGCGTTTCCCCGCCTTGTACCTCCACACGTGAATCCCGACAGCCAGAGCCACCGCACCTGCCCCCGCCAGATCCCGCCCCACAGCCGGGTACAGAAGCAACAGGCTGGCGGCACCCAGCAGGGCACGCTCAAGGGGATGGGCAGGCCCCAGCAGCCAGCCTCCCAGTGCGCCTGCCAGAGCCGCCACACCGGCCACCCCCGTCACCAGGGCCCACAGGACCTGCAGGGGAGGTGCCTTCAGCAGCAGCGCCGTCCCGGACGGGTGCAGGCTGAACATGAAGGGGACCAGAAAGGCAGGCAGGGTGTATTTCCAGGTGATCATCATGGTCCGGAAAGGATTACCGCCGGTCAGCGCCGCGGCCGCCACCGGCGACAGCGCCACGGGAGGCGAAACCTCCGAAAGGACCGCGTAGTAGAAGATGAACATGTGGGCAGCGAATTCAGGCACCCCCAGCTTGATCAGGGCCGGTGCGGTGATCACCGCCGCCACGATGTAGGATGCGGTTATGGGAAGTGCGAGCCCCAGCACCAGCAGCACCGCAGCGGTGAGGAGCAGGGTAAGAAGAAGGTTTCCGCCGGCCAGGTCCAAGATCACACTGGAGAACTTGAGCCCCAGACCGGTAAGGGTGACGACCCCCACTATGATCCCGGCACAGGCACAGGTGGGGGCAACGGTGAGAATGCCCCGGGCACCGCTCTCCAGGGCACGGAACAATCGAGCGGGATGGAGGGCGGTATCGAGCCTGACGTAGCTAACAACTACGGCTATGAGAGTAGCCCAAAACACAGCCCATATGGCCGTGAACCCGGCGGCCATAAGGACGACTATGGTGATCAGCGAGGTGAAGTGATACCAGTAACGCCGTGCCAGTTCGCCCGCCCGGGGACCTTCCGCTGCCACCTCTGCCAGCGTGAACCGGCGGGCATCCACCTCGATCATCAGCAGGATGCCCAGGTAGTACAGGAGAGTGGGAATCGTCGCCATCATGATGACTTCCAGGTACGAGACCTTGAGGATCTCGGCGATGATGAAGGACGCCGCCCCCAGCACGGGAGGCGAAAGTACCGCCCCGATTCCGCCCGCCGCCAGCAGGGCTCCCGCCGTGTCCCTGTCGTATCCGGCTCGCTTGAGCAACGGATAGGCAACCGATCCCAGGGTAACGGTAGTTGCCACGCCGCTTCCCGAAACCGTCCCCAGGAGAAAAGAGGCGAGGGTCACGGTGCGACCGGCACTGGTCCTCCTGCGACCCATGGCGGCCAGCGAGAAATCGACGAAGAACTTGCCCGCCAGGGATTGCTCGAGCACTGCTCCGTAAATGGTGAAGAGAACGATGAATGTAGAAGATACATCTATGGGGACACCGAATATGCCCTCCAGGGTCATGTAGGTGTGCCCCACCAGCCGATCGAGTCCGTACCCTCTGTGGGCCCACGGCTCGGGCAGGTACGGGCCCAGCCAGGCGTAAGCCAGGAAACCGAGGGCTATGGTCGGCAGTGCGGGTCCCACCGTCCGGCGGGTCGCCTCCAGCACCAGCACGATCGTAATGGTCCCCATGACGAGATCGAGCCCGAGCGGCGAAGCTGAACGGTACACGAACTCCCCGAAATCCAGGAACATGTAACCCATGGGCAAGATGGCCAGACCGGCCAGCGCCCAGTCCCACCAGTGTATGCTTGCGAAACGGTTCTTCCTGGCCGGGTACAGGAGAAAAGTCAACACGAGAACCAGAAGCAGGTGAATGCCGCGGTGAATCTGGGTGGTGACGGTGGACACGGCCGCGTAGAGGTGGTAGAGGGACGTGGCAACAGCCAGAATGGCCACGCCCGTACCCAGCCGTCCTGTCAGGGGGCGGGTAACGCCCTCGAACCGCTCTATCATTTCCTGCGCCTTTTCTGTCAAGTCTGAGGACATTGGATGGCCTCCTGTTCGACCCGCCCCCTGTTACCTCCCACCCCGGCAGGTCAACAGGCCGGCCGGGCTCAGACCGGTCACCTGCCGCCGAGCTGCCGAGGATCCTTCCTGGTGCACCAGGCCCACAACCGCGGGACCGCGCCCACCCTGAGAAACACCGGGCGTTCCCCGGCAAGCAGCCACAAGGGATAGGCACGACCACGCAGCCGGAGAGTTCGCTGCCCCAGTTCTGAGGGATGCACCCAAAACCCGCGTGTCGACCAGGCCACTGGCAGGCACCACTGGCCGTCGCCATCCGGTCGCGGTGAGCCCAAGCCGTAGTAATACAGGCAGGCCAGGCTGGGGCTCCTGACCGCCGTGAGACACACCCCCGTATCCTTCAGACAGAGGTCTTCCTCAACCGGCGCATCGTAAAGCGAATGCTGGTAGCGAAGAAAAGCATGCTCCCCGGGAAAAATGATCCAGCGGCCCACCAGACCCGCCTGCGGTTGCATCAGATCCAGCACCGTGACGGGAGAAAACAGATAACCCGCCGCAAGGGCAAGCACTCCGGCGGCAATCAATCGACCGGGCTTTGGGAAAAGCTTCGGGCTCGCGGCCGCCACCCTGCCTCCCGCCTCAGCGACTCACCAACGCGTGCTTTGCCGTGTGTTATTCCACAAACAGGCCGGCATATCCTGCCCGACCCGGGAAATAGGGCGGCCCGGGTTCGGCAAACGGCCGCAACCCGGGCCGCAGTGAGAAGGGGTTCCCCGCTCAAAGGTGGGGATCGAGCTTCTTCTTCAGTTCTGCCCGGGGCACGTAGCCCACGATGCGGTCTACGGGCTGCCCCCCCTTGAACAGGATCAGGGTGGGGATGGCCATCACTCCGTGCTGACCGGCCAGGTCGGGGTTTTCGTCCACGTTCACCTTGCCAACCTTCAGCCGACCATCGTACTCCGCTGCTACTTCTTCCACGACAGGAGCCACCATGCGGCAGGGGCCACACCACGGGGCCCAAAAATCAACCAGTACCGGCAGGTCGGAGTCGCCCACCTCACGGGCGAAGTTCTGCTCGGTCAACTCCACAGGCTTCGCCAACCCCATCGCCTCCTCGGACAAACTACGCCCTATTCTACCACACGTCCTGCCCTACCAACATACCAGCCGCACCGGCCGCCGCGCGGCCAGCCCAGCGGATACCGTGTCAGCACCCAAAACGAAAGGGCCCGCCGTGCCGCATCTCGCGTCGTTTTGAACCCGCTCTCCGCAGGTGGGTGCCCTCCTGTCTGCTTTTTGCGTCCCCGGAACCGGCCCTACGCCACCGGGGGGCATGCAAGCCACAGGCAGAGACCAGGCTCCCTTTGTTTTGGTGTTGGCCCAAAACTTCGCAACGAGACAGCGCGCACGGCAGGCCGAGCCCGATGCCCTATTATTTTGTCAAATGCAGTTTAGCACAGCCGCCCGCTCTTGGCAAGGGGGCGAACCAAGGATTTCCCACTCGTTGCCAACAAGTCGCTGCAGCAGGGAGCAGCCACTCCCGGGGACGATGCGGACCGTCAGAAGGAGGAGCGGTCAGGGACGGTCGACCGGCGGCGTGCGCAGGCGAAGGTGCAGTTCGTCCAGTTGCGCGGAGCTCACCGGCGCCGGTGCACCCGTGAGCAGACACGCGGCGCGGGCTGTCTTGGGGAAGGCAATCACGTCCCTCATGCTGGGGGCTCCCGTCATCAACATGAGCAGCCGATCCAGCCCCAGGGCTATCCCGCCGTGAGGGGGAGCGCCGTAGGAAAACGCGTCCAGCAGAAATCCGAAGCGTTCCCGGGCCTCCTCGGGCGAAATGCCGATCGCCTGGAAAACCCGCTCCTGCAGGTCTCGCCGATGGATACGGATGGAGCCCGAGCCCAGCTCCTCGCCATTGAGCACCAGATCGTAGCAACGCGCCCGCACCCTCTCGGGGGCTGTCTCCAGCCAGGGGAGGTGCTCCTCCAAAGGGGAAGTAAAGGGATGATGCTCGGCTTCCCACCTACCCTCTTCTTCGTTCCATTCCACGAGCGGGAATTCCACCACCCACAGGAAGCGCCAGCCCGGCTCCCGAACCACTTCCTTCTTCTCGGCCAGGCAACTTCGCAGGTAGCCCAGCACCCGCCGCACCAGGGGCACCGGTCCCGCCGAAATAAGGACCGTGTCCCCGGGGACGGCACGCAGACGCTGGCGCCAGTCGGGTGCGGCCTCGCCCACGAAGCGGGCCACTGACCCGCGCACCTGTCCCCCTTCCTCCCAGGCCAGCCACCCCAGCCCCCTGGCACCCAGAGAGGCGATCTCTTCGGCGAGAATGTCGATCTCCCGCCGGGTAAGGGTTAGTCCCGGCAATCGCAGGCCCCGCACCGTACCCCGCTCCGCCAGGGCATCCTGGAATACCCGGAATTCAGTCCGGGCAGCCAGGTCGGAAAGGTCTACGATTTCCCATGGGAGCCGCAGGTCGGGCTTGTCCGTACCGAAGCGATCCATGGCCTCATCCCAGGTAAAACGGGGAAAGGGTAGCTCAAGTTCCACCCCCAGGCAGACACGAAACAGGTGGGCCATCAGTTCCTCGGTGAGGGTGAGGATGTCCTCCTCGTCCGCGAACGCCATCTCCAGGTCGATCTGGGTGAATTCGGGCTGACGGTCGGCCCGCAGGTCTTCGTCCCGGAAACACCGGGCTATCTGAAAGTAACGATCCACCCCGCTCACCATAAGCAATTGCTTGAACAACTGGGGGGACTGGGGAAGGGCGTAAAAGTGACCGGGCTGCACCCGGCTGGGCACCAGGTAGTCCCGCGCCCCTTCCGGGGTGGATCTGGTGAGCATGGGCGTCTCCACTTCCCAGAAGCCCCGCGAGTCCAGGAAGTCACGGATGGCCTTGACCGCCCGGTGCCGAAAGCCCAGGCGCCCCAGCATCACGGGCCGGCGCAGGTCCAGGTAGCGGTAACGCAAGCGCACGGGCTCGTCCGGCTCCGTGCGTCCGTCCACCTCGAAGGGCGGCACCAGGGATGGAGCAAGCACCTCCAGGTGGGAAGGGATCACCTCCACCTCACCGGTGGCCAGATTGGGGTTGGCCCGCCCGGCAGGCCGCATGGCCACCCGTCCCCGCACCATCACCACATACTCGGACCGGAGCTCCTGCGCCCGCCGGAACAGCTCGCCGCCATCCTCTCCGGCGGGATGGAAAACCACCTGAACCACACCGGATCGGTCGCGCAGATCAAGGAACAGCAAACCTCCGTGGTCACGGACGCTCTTGACCCATCCCGCCAGACTGACTTCCTGCCCCACGTCGCGGGAACCCAGCTCACCGCAGTAATGAGTACGCAACAACGCTGCCACCTCTTCCTGCCCCGGTCACCGAGCCCCGGCAGAGCCGGTACCCTCGACAGCAGGTCGACCGGGTATCATCCCCGGGCTAAGGCTCGCCCTCAGCCCGGGAAGGTTCACGTGCTAGATGACGCCTGAGCGCCTCGTCCAGCAGACCGGGGGTTACCCTCACCTGCTCGCCCGACCTCATGTCCCGAAGGGTAACTTCCCCGGCCGCCAGTTCGTCCCCTCCCACGATCACCACCAGGGGAGCCCCCAGGCGGGAAGCATGCTTCATCTGTGCCTTCAGGCCCCGGCCCAGGTAGTCCGTATCGGCCTGCCAGCCCAGCCGCCGCAGGCGGTACAGCAGGTCGAGCGCCGCCGGGCGGCTGGCGGGATCGGCGCACAGAACCATCACCTGCACCTCGGCGGGGCGAGGGGGAAGCTTGCCCTCCAGTTCCAGGGTGGTGATGAGCCGCTCCAGGCCGGCGGCAAAACCCACCCCGGGGGTCGGGTCACCCCCCAACTGCTCCACCAGGCCGTCGTATCGCCCGCCCCCACACACCGAGTTCTGGGCCCCCAGGGCACCGTGTACGATCTCGAACACCGTGCGGGTGTAGTAGTCCAGGCCGCGAACGAGTGTGGAGTCAAGGGCGAAGGGGATGCCCATCCGCGCCAGGAACTCCTGGACCGAGGCGAAGTGGGTCCGGCAATCGGGGCACAGGAAGTCCGTGGGCCGGGGCGCTTCCCGCACCAGTTCCCGGCAGGAAGGTTCCTTGCAGTCCAGTACCCGAACGGGATTCACCCCGAGCCGCCGCAAGCAGTCCGGGCACAGACCCTCGCGCCCCCGGAAGTACGAAAGCAGGCTTTCCCGGTAAGAGGGCCGGCACTGGGGGCAACCGATGCTGTTCAGGTGGACGGAAAGCCCCTCCAGCCCCAACCGCCGGAACAGTTCCCAGGCGAGGGCGATCACCTCGCCATCCAGGGCGGGATCGTGCGACCCGAACGCCTCCACACCGAACTGGACAAACTGCCGGAAACGACCGGCCTGCGGCCGCTCGTGCCGGAACATGGGGCCCAGATAGTAGACCTTCCAGGGAAGCACGGGGCGTTCGAGCGCTTCCAGGTACGCCCGTACCACCGGGGCCGTGCCCTCGGGGCGCAGGGTCAGGCTGCGCCCCCCGCGATCGCGGAAGGTGTACATCTGCTTTTCCACGATGTCGGTGGCCTCTCCCGTGCGCTCGAACAGTTCGGTATGTTCGAATACGGGCGTGCGCACCTCCAGGTAGTGGTACCGCCGGCATACGTCCCGGATGACGTCCTCGATGTACTCCCACACGTAAACGGTCCCCGGCAGCACATCCTGCGTGCCCCGGGGCCTGCGTACGACGACCCTGGCCGCTGGAGCCACCCCCTCATCATGGCCCCATTCTAAATTCACCGCTCCCGGGTGTCAACGCGCATCAGCGGCCGGCCAGGGCGATGAGGGCACGTCCGGCCCGGTAGGCGGTAAGGAAATCGGGTGCCCGGTATCCCAAGGTAACGTCGTCTAGACGCTGCGCACCCGGCATGAGTTCGGCAGCGTCGGCGAGCCCGCTGTGGACGAACCGGACCTGCAAGTCGACGGGGCGCTCGATGCGCAGGGGCGGGATCTCGCGGGTGCGGGCCACCGCCCGGCGGGCCGCCTCCCGGAGCAATCCGTGGACCACCTGGGGAGGCAGGCTCAGGGCAGCGCTGCGGGCGACGTATTCCTTGACCGCCACCGTCTCGACGGGACCGAGGAGGGCACGGGCCTCCGCCACCACGGCCGAATCGCCCGACACCAGCACCACAGGCACCCCGTACTCTCCCGCCACTGCCGCGTTCATGCCCGTCTCGCCCAGAACGCGCCCGTTAACCCGGTATTCGGCCACAGTGCCGCTGTAGGTGTGGCTGAGCACGCCCCGGCTCTGCGCGCGGGCATGGTAGCCTATGAAGAAGGCGCAGTGGAAGCTTTCATCCAGGCCCTGCACCATGGAAAAGGGCTTGGGACTCCCACTTATGAGCCGGACCGCCGGGTGCAACTCCTCCAGGAGCAGGTTCCGCATGCTGCCGTGGGAGTCGTTGACGACCACCTCGGTGGCCCCCGCCTCCAGGGCTCCCTCTACGGCCGCGTTCACCTCCCGCGTCATCAGCCGGCGGGCCCGCTGGTAGTCCTCCCCGCCTTCCCTGCCCGTCTCGTCGAAATGCACGATGCCGCTTATGCCTTCCATGTCAGCCGATATGTACACCTTCATCTGCCACTCCTCCTTCATGCACAGGCTGCCTCACCGTGCACCTGATTTGCCCTGCTGGCACCCCCGCCCCAACCCCGACTGACGTGCCCACCTTCGCTGATTGAGGCCCCAACCCTCACTGGAGGAAGGGATTCCCCGCTCTCTCCTCACCGATGGTGGTGGAGGGACCGTGTCCGGGATACACCACCGTATCGTCAGGGAGCAGCAGAAGCTTTTCCCTGATCGACCGGATGAGGGCACCGTGGGAACCTCCCGGAAAGTCGGTCCGTCCCACCGATCCCGCGAACAGGGTGTCCCCGGAAAACACCACCCCTTCCCCCGCCAGGCAGATGCCACCCGGCGTGTGCCCCGGGGTATGGAGAACCCGGAAGCGCAACTGCCCCACTTCAACCAGGTCCCCGTCCTCAAGAAGGCGGCCCGGAGCCACCGGGGCCAGGGGGTCGCCCGCCCAGGCCGACAGGTTACGGGCCGGGTCCGCCAGCAGGGGGGCATCCAGGCGGTGGATGCACACCGGCGCCCCCGTGGCATCCTTTACGTCCCGATTTGCTCCGATGTGGTCAGCGTGACCATGGGTATTCACGATGCAACGCACCGTGATCTTCAAGCGTTGCACCGCCTCCAGGATACGCTCCGGCTCATCCCCGGGGTCGATGATCATGCCCTCGCGCGTGGCGGGGCACCCCACTATGTAGCAGTTGGCGGCGAACCAACCCAGGGCAAGTGTCTCCAGCAGCAACCTCATCCCCCCATCCGGCTACTTGCAGGCGCCCCCCGGGGTCTCCTGCGTGTGTCGGGCAACCGGGCACACCCCCGCCTCCCGGCACCGCACCTCAGAACTTCAGAAGGTGCGGTTGGTGTCGAGGAGGACGGTGACGGGGCCATCGTTCGCCAGCTCCACCAGCATATGTTCCCCGAAAGCACCCGTCAAGACGGGAACGCCCCGCTGGCGCAGCTCGGCAACGAATCCCTCGAACAGGGGTCGTGCTTCCCCGGGAGGAGCCGCGTCCGTGAAGCTGGGCCGGCGACCCTTGCGACAGTCGGCGTAGAGGGTGAACTGGGAAACGGCCAGCACCTCACCGCCCACATCCGCAAGGGAGAGGTTCATCTTACCCTCCCCATCCTCGAAGACCCGCAGGGTGGCCACCTTCTCGGCCAGGTAGCGGGCAGCCGCGAGGTCGTCGCCCCTCCCCACCCCCACCAGCACCAGGAAGCCGGGCCCGGTGCGCGCCACTTCCCTGCCATCCACGGAAACCCGGGCCCATTTCACCCGCTGAACAACCGCACGCAAATGCCTCACCTGCCGGTCGCGGGTGCAGGGGACTGCTGCCCCACCCGCTTGCACCCGCCTCACCAGTATCCTGATCGCCGTCAGGGGGCACGGGAATCCCGCGCTACCCGCTCGACGGAGACCACATCCTTAACCTTGCGGATGCGGCGGGCCAGTTCATCCAGCTCCCGCAGGTTGTGCACCTGAAGGACCAGGTCGATAAGGGCCAGCCCCCCCTTATCCGCCCAGGCCCGCGCAGAGAGGATGTTCGCCTTCGCATCTGCCACCAGCGCTGTGACTTCAGAAAGCATCCCCGGGCGGTCCAGCCCCCGCACCTGCAACTCCACGGGATACCAGCCGTCGGCGCCCTCGTCCCAGGCGACTTCCACCAGCCTGCCGGAATCCTGGGCCAGCACCCGCACGTTGGGACAGTCGAGCCGGTGGATGGACACTCCCCGGCCGCGGGTGACGTAGCCGATAATGGGATCGCCGGGGATGGGGGTGCAGCACCGCGAGAACCGCACCAGCACGTTCCCCACCCCCCGGACCAGGACGCCCTGGCTGCTGTGACGTACCTGGGCAGCGGGACCGGGCGCCGTCATGCCGGGAACCGGTCGGCCCAGGCGCTCGGCCAGGCGGGTGGCCACCCGCTGGGCGCTCACCGCCCCGTACCCGACCGCAGCCAGCAGATCGTCAGCGGCCGGGAAGTTAAGTTCCTGGGCCAGTTCGTCCAGCCACTGCGGCCGCACTTCCCTGCTCTCGAGCCCAAGGGCCCGCAGTTCCCGGTCCAGGCTCTCCCGCCCTGCCGCGATGTTCTCGTCCCGGCGCTGCTTCTTGAACCAGGCGCGGATCTTGGATCGCGCCCCCGAGGTCTTGACCATCTGGAGCCAGTCGGGGCTGGGCCCGCGGGTGTGGCGCGAGGTGAGGATCTCCACGATGTCGCCGTTTTCCAGGGTGTGATCGAGGGGTACAATGCGCCCGTTTACCTTGGCTCCCACGCAGGCGTGGCCCACCTCGGTGTGCACCCGGTAGGCGAAGTCCAGGGGGGTGGCGCCGGCCGGGAGGTCAATCACGTCCCCCTTGGGGGTGAACACGAAAACCTGGTCGGAAAAGATGTCGATGCGCAGGGAATCCATGAACTCCTGGGCGTCCCGCAGGTCGCGGGACCACTCCAGCAACTGACGCAGCCAGGAAAGCTTCTCCTCGAACCGCCGGTCGCTGACCCGCCCACCCTCCTTGTAGCGCCAGTGGGCGGCGACCCCGTATTCGGCCGTGCGATGCATGTCCCAGGTGCGGATCTGCACCTCGAACGGTTCCCCGGTGGGCCCTATTACCGTGGTATGCAGGGACTGGTACATATTGGGTTTGGGGACAGATATGAAATCCTTGAAGCGGGCAGGGACCGGCTTCCAGAGCGAGTGAACCACACCCAGGGCAGCGTAGCAGTTGGGGATGGTGTCCACGATCACCCGGACAGCGATGAGATCGTAAATGTCCGATAGGTCTCGCCCCTGTTCCACCATCTTGCGGTGGATGCTCCACAGGTGCTTGGCCCGCCCCTGAATGTCCGCCCTGATACCGGCTGCCGCCAGGTGCTCTTTAAGCACCTCGATGACCTGGGCCAGCTGGGCCTCCCTTTCCTCACGCCGTTTCGCCACCCGGGCGACCAGTTGCCGGTAGCGATCCGGGTCGCGGTAACGGAAGGCGAGATCCTCCAGTTCCCATTTGAACCGCCAAACCCCCAGCCGGTGAGCCAGGGGCGCGTATATCTCCAGGGTTTCATCGGCGATCTTGCGCTGTTTTTCCGGGGGCAGGTACCCCAGGGTGCGCATGTTGTGCAGGCGGTCGGCCAGCTTGATAATCACCACGCGCAGGTCCTGGGCCATGGCCAGGATCATTTTGCGCAGGTTTTCTGCCTGGGCCTCCCGGGAGGACGCAAATCCCAGGCGGCCCAGTTTGGTCACCCCGTCCACGAGCAGGGCCACTTGTTTGCCAAACTGGGACTCGATCTGGGCTAGCGTGACCCCGGTATCCTCGGCCACGTCGTGCAGGAGAGCAGCAGCGATCCCCACCGGGTCCATCTCCAGTTCGGTGAGCAGAAGTGCCACCGCCAGCGGGTGAAAAATGTAACACTCCCCCGAAGCCCGCCGCTGTCCCTGGTGGGCCCGCAAGGCAAAGCGGTATGCCTTCTCCACCAGCTGCACGTCGGCGCCGGGGTAATAGGCGGTAAGTTTCTCACACAGCACCCCGAAGAGCTTATCCGCCGCCCGGAGGAGTTCTTCAGTGTATTCGCTGCGTACCACCCGTTCGGGCAGACTCAACACAATGCCTCCTCATCCTTAACGATTATAGTCGACCACGGCGGACGGTGTCACCTTTCGCCGGTTTGCCCCGCTTCCTCCGGCACTTTCTCGCTTAACTGCCGCACTTGCTCCTCGGCTTTCCGCAACCGGTCGCCCAACCGGCGGGCTTCCTCTTGGGCTTTACTGACCTGCTCGCTCAGGAGGCGTTTCTCTTCCTGCAACTTGCGAACCTGGCCCTGCAGGTCCCAGGTGCGCAGGTGAACCCGCACCCGCTGCGGCAACGCGCTGAGTATGGTGAGGGCCGCGCCCCCCAGGGCAGCCAGGACGATGACCACGGCCTGCGACGTCCGCGCCTCCCAGCCCAGGAAGCGGACTACCACCAGATCCGTATTCTGACCGGCAAACAGCGCAACCAGAACTGCTGACACCAACAACACCATCCAGGCCCAGGTCACATCCCGCGCCCCCCTCGCCCCTCAGGACGTTTTTGGCAAGCCATTCGCCGGCCAGCGCCTGCATTCCTGCCACACGCGCCTGCTGGCCTCCCAATGTACTGGCAACCGCCTGGGCGCCGGAATGGATCGGCCGCACCGGCACCGCGCCGCACCCCGCAGGCGCGGGTGCTGTACGTTCAAGCGGTAAGGCGGCGCACGCGGCGCCTTTCGGCGTGGGCGATGGCTACCAGGGCTTCCTTGTCCAGTTCATCCACGATATAGAGGTGACCGTTGGCCCGCCGGCATAGCCCCTCCAAGAAGGCACGGTTAGGCTCCAGGCCGATGCAGGCGAAGTTGACCCGCGCGGCGGGTATGCGGCTGGCGGCATCCAGGGCGTCGCTCAGGGGATCCAGCGTCCACTTGGGTACAGTGGGGATACCGTCCGAAATCAGGAGCAGCACCGGATTCCGCGCCCGCGCCCGGCGCAGGTACTCCAGGGCCCCCATGATACCCTCCGCCATGGGAGTGAGGCCCAGGGCGGCGATGCGGGAGAGCCCGTGCTCCACCCGGCAGAAACTGCGGCACAGGGGGACGAAGGTTTCCACCTGCCGCTCCTGAAACACCAGCACCGCCACCCGGTCAGGAGTGGCCAGCACCAGGTGTTGGGCCAGGAACTTGGCCGCCCGCAGCCTCCGGCCCGCCATGCTGGCCGAGGCATCGATGAGCAGGCAGATGTCGATGGGGTTGCCCGGCCGGTGCCGCCACACCCGCACGTCCTCGGGCCTCAACACCGCCCGCGGCAACCCACCGGCTGACGCGGGCAACCCGGCCCCGGGGGCCATCGGCATGAGCTGGCGGCGGACGCATTCCACCACGGTTTCGGTGACGGCAAGCTCTCGCGCCCACTCCCCCTTTTCCACGGGTGCAGGACGCATGGCCGGACCCCGTCCTTGCACGGGACGACCCTCGAGACGACGGTTGACGCGGGAGGGCGCCGGAGCGGGGGCGGGAATGCGACGCAGCAGCTTGCGGAACTCAAGCTCGATTTCCTTCCGGCGTTCCCGCACCATCTGCCGCAGGGCCATCCCCGCAGGGGTCAGGGCTACTTTCCACCCATCCCGGCGAACCAGGCCGCGCTGCTGTAACTGCTCCAGGAAACGGGACACCGACCGGTGGGAACTGGCCATCCTGATCACCAGTGAACGCATACCGTCATCCTCGGCCAGCGCATCCAGGGCCCCCTGCAGGTCCCCCACACCGCCCAGTTCCTCCGCCAATTCGAGGGCGAACTCAAGTTGCCGGCTGGCCTGCACCTGCGGGGACTGCTCCCCCGGAGTCTCCTCCCGCAGGAGGGAGTCGGAGAGCGACCGGTAAGGAGAGAGGTCAACCTCGGGACTGCCGGGAGGAGCGGGCGGATCGCATATCACCTTCTCCACCTTGCGGATCTCCAGCCCACCCAGCATCACCTGTTCTTCCACCGCCGCCACGAAGAACAGGAGCAGGCCCATCATCTCCCGGGGGATGCGGGCGGCGATATGGACGTGGTTAGAATGGGCGTAGCGGACCGAGGCCCGCCGCCCGTACTTCAGGCTGCCCGTGCACCGACCCCCGCCCGTTGCCGTCTGGACGTCCACGTAGTCCAGCACCCGGCTCGCCGAGCGGTCGGGGAATTCGTTCATCCAGGGCAGACCGGGGGTGGCGACCCAGGCGTCAACCGCCCGCGCCAGCGCCCTGGCCACCCCGCGGTGATCCACTGCCCCCAACTGGTGAAAGACGTCCAGGTGGATTACGTCTCCCGGCCGGCGGCGGTGGTAGAACACCTGCCCGGCGTCTGATCCCGTCAACACGTGCAGTTCCTGAGGCCGCCGGGGATCCACGGTATGGACTTTCAGGGATGCCACCGCGGCTTCCCCCACGTGCACCCCCCGTCCCGATTCCAGAGCAGACGAAATCACCTGGCCGGCGCTGCGCAGGAACTCGGCATCCGCCAGGGCACGCAACCTGTTCAGGAACACACCCTATTCCTCCCTGACCCAGGCCGCCACGGGCAGTTCCACCAGGGGCCGTGCCACCGCCGGCGGAGAACCAACGGGTGCCTGCAGGGGGTCGGTCAGGGGCGATGCACCCCCCGCTCCCTGTCCACCCGGGCCGCCGCGCCCGGGCCTCCCCTCCCGACCCAATCTCCCCCCGACACTCCCGCCCGGCTCACCCCCCAGCAGGGCCTGCAGCTTATCCCGGGCACGGGCGAACAGGTGGGTGAGGCCACCGTCCGTGTGCTCCTGGGTGGGGGCAGCGGCGGGCACCTGAGCCTCCGCCGTTCCGCCTCCTGGTTCCCGCGGAGAATCGAGCCGGGCCATCACCTCACTCAGGGTGGACATGTCCACCCGGTGGCGCAGCACCAGCGGGGCCACGGCCAGGAAGTCCGCTACCTGCGCCTCTTTCCGGCCCGCCAGGCAGGCATGCATGCGTGCCCCCAACTGCCAGGCCTCCACCGCCCGGAGGCTCTCGAAACCAAAATCCACGTATAGCGAGGCGACCAGAGCGCGCAGGGCGTCGGGCACCACCACCTGGGGCATCCACTGCACGAAATGGCTCCAGCGCGTGCGATTACGTTCCAGGTCGGCAGGGCTGAGCGTGACCACCGTGGGAACCACGGCGTCACCTCCCCGCAACCAGGCATCAGACACCTCCAGGACCCGCCTCACCGCTTCGGGGGCGGCGGGGCGGCCCATATTCACCACCAGGTCGAATCGGTCTGCCAGTTGCCGCCTGATGTCCTCCAGGGGACCAGGGTCCTCGTCGGGATTCGAGGCTGCCCAGACACACGCGTTCACCTCCACCGAGACGACGGGCAACCCGGTCTCTTCGATCTGCACCCTCCCCGGTTTGGTGCCCATCACTCCCAGCAGGACGTCAGTGAGTTCGGGCGAAGTCTCCGCCAGGCGGTTAATCTCGTCCACGAAGATGATGCCGCGATGAGCCTGGGGGATGGTGCCGGGCAGGAGAGCCGCTTCCGCGCCGCAGGCCGATGTCAGGCGACCCAAGTCGATGCTCCCCACAGCGGTACCCAGCTTTGCTGAATGGCTTATCTCCAGAAACGGCATGGGCACCCATTCCGTCCCCAGATCAGCCACCTCTTCCCGACCGAGGTCCCGGTGGTGAGGGCAGTGGGGACGGTCCGGGTGGCAGTTGTACACGCACCCGGCGATACGCAGGATGGGGGGCAGCACATGGCGCGCTGCCCGCAGGATGGTGGTCTTGCCCGTCCCCCGCAACCCCTCTGCGTGCAGGTGCAGGGGGCGACCACACAGCGTTCCCAGGACGCTCATTTCGATGGCCTCGAACAGCGCCTGGTTCCCCGGATAGCGAATCAATTCGTGATAACTCAGCACCGCCCGCACCCCCTGCCTCGCTTTGCGGCATGTATTGTTTCCCGGCGGCAAGCCGGCCATAAGAAGCTTGCCCGGCCAGTTTTTCCCGCCGATGCCATAAGGCAGGGGAGCGGGCTGCCGGCAGCGAAAAGGCAAGCGAGGACTCGCAGGGGAGGGGTTGGGGTGGCAGGGGCGGACCTGTTTGAGCTTTTCCGGCAAAGGGCAGAGCAGGCGGGTGCCCGCGTGGAGCGCCTGCCCGGGCCACAGGAAGCCTGCGCTTACGTGTCCCGCCTGGTAGCAGAACGAAAGCTGGCACCCGTGCTGGTGGCAACCGGCCCCCTCCTGGGGGGAATGCACCTGGTGGCAACCCTCTCAGGTCAGGGCGTGGAGGTCCTGCTGGACGCCGAACCGGGCGCGGACCGCGCTGCCCTGGGGGTAACCGAGGCCGACCTGGGCATCGCGGAGACGGGCACCCTCTACCAGGACGCCACCTCTCTCGTGTTGCGGCTGGCCAGCATGTTGCCCCCGGTGCACGTGGCGGTGCTGCCCACCGATCGCATCGTGGGGACCCTGGAAGAAGCCCTGCCTTACATCGCGGGCCGCGGCCAGCCCCCCGCTTACGCCGCCCTCATCACGGGTCCCAGCCGGACCGCCGACATCGAGCGCGTGCTCACCATCGGCGTGCACGGACCCGCGGAATTGCACATCCTCTGTATAGATCAACCCCAGGCCGCCCAGCGGGCCGCCTCAGCCTGACCCGGGTTCGGCCGCCCGGCCATAGGCGTCCTCCAGCCTGACCACGTCCTCCACCTGGGGAGTGGACACCTCCAGGATCTGCAGGTCTTCACCGGCCCATATCCGGTGAACCGTCCCGGGCGGGATGGTCACCGCCAGGCCGGGCACGATCTCCTGTTCTTCGTCCCCCACCAGCAGACGCCCGCTCCCGCGCAGGAAATACATGCTCTCCAGTTTCTCGCGGTGATACTGCAGGCTCAAGCTGTGCCCGGCTTTGACCTCGATGATCTTGCCCACGTAGGAGGGCGTCACTGCCCACCAGATCTCCCGTCCCCAGGGCTTCTCCACGATCTTCATTAACACCACCCCCCCACGCGGCGCATCAAACACTCCCCGGGCCGAGGCGCCGTGCCTCAGAGCGTCGTACCTGACTGCCCCTGCGCCGGGGCATCATCCTGAACCAGGGTCTCCTGGGCCAGGGCAGCTGCCCCCACCACTCCGGCGTCACGGCCCAGGGCAGCCGGCCTTATCTCCAGCTCCCGTACCAGGTAGGGCATGCCCCCTTCCCGCACCAGGCGCCGCACGGGCTCAAATAGCAAGTCACCCGCCGCCGCCAGCCCTCCTCCGATCACGACCACGTCGGGGTTGAAGGCGTGCACGGCCGACACCACCCCGGCCGCCAGGTACCTCATGGTCTCTTCCCAAACGCGGGCCGCCAGGGCATCGCCCTGTCGCACCGCCTCCACCACCGCAGCGGCCGTCAGGGGCGAGACGGCTGCGAGGACGCTGGCTCCACCCCCGGCAGCCAGAGCGGCCTGCATGCGGCGCACCAGGGCGGGCCCGGAGGCGTACGCCTCCAGGCATCCTCGGCCTCCGCACGGGCAGGGCTGCCCGCCCGCCTCCACGATGAGGTGACCCAGTTCTCCGGCTCCCCCCCGCGCCCCCGGGAAGATGCGACCATCCCACACCACTGCCCCGCCCACCCCGGTGCCCAGGGTAAAGTATACCACCAGGGAGCATCCCTGCCCCGCACCGTATCGTGCCTCACCCAGGGCCGCCACGTTGGCATCGTTCTCCACGGCTACGGGTAACCCCAGCGCATCTCGCAGCAGGTCCCGCACGCGCGCGCCATCCCACTGGCGCAGGTTGGGGGGATTGTACAGCACTCCTTCGCGGGGGTCGAGCGGGCCGGGAAACCCCGCCCCCACCCCCGCCACCCGGATTCCCGCCGCAGCCGCCCGGTCGAGCAGGGTGCGCGCCGCCCTCACCACCTGTCCGAAGGAAACGGCGAAGGGAGCATCGGCCAGGGTGGGCAGCTCCAGGGACTCCCTTACTCGCCCCTGCCCGTCCACCAGGGCAGCCGCCACCTTCGTCCCCCCGATATCCAGGCCCAGCCACACTTGCTCCCCGGCGGCCATCCTCGTCACCCCTGCGTCATCGTCAAACGCGCACTGACTTCCATGCCCCGGAACGAAAGCGGGCCAGGAACAGTGCTGACCTCACCAGCCAGTCCGCCAGCATGGCCATCCAGGCCCCGGGCAACCCCAGACCCAGACCAAACACCAACAGAAAAGTAAGGCAGAGGCGCACCAGCCACATCCCCACCACGGTGATGCCCATCACCACCGTGGTGTCCCCCGCCCCCCGTAACGCCCCGGGGAGGACAAACCCAACCGCCTCCGGGAACTGGGTGAAGGCCACAATGCGCAGGAGGGGGACCCCCAGCGCGATCACGCGGGGATCGGTGGTATATATGCGCAGGAAATAGCCCGGAATGGTGAAGAAAAGCACGGCCATGCCTCCCATGGTGGCAAGGGCAAACCACAGGGCTACATAAGCGCTCCTTTCCGCATCGCCGGGGCGCCCCGCCCCCAGGTTCTGTCCCACCAGCGCGGTGGCCGCGGTGGCAAATCCCATCCCCGGCATGTACGAGAAAGACTCCGCATTGAGGCAGAGCGAATGGGCGGCGTAGGCCACCGTACCCAGGCTGGCCACCTGCCGCGCATATACCAGTTGCCCTGCGCTCGTGAACGCCCGCTCTGCAGCGGCCGGGATGCCCAGCCGCAGCACCCGCCAGATCAGGGCCGTGTCCAGCCCTGCCATCTCCCTGCTTCCCACCCGCAGGCCGGCCCGGCCTGTCATCACCAGGATCATGAGGGCTACTGCCCCCAGGGCCCGTGACAGCGAGGTGGAGAGGCCAGCTCCCACCACCCCGAGGGCCGGGCAACCCAGATTGCCGAATATGAGCACCCAGTTCAGGAAGATGTGGATCACGTTCAGGGCACCGTTGACGTACAGGGGGGTACGGGTATCACCGGCCCCTCGCAAGCACCCGGCTACCACCGTGAACACGAAGAAAAAGGGCATCCCGGGCATGACGGCCCGGATGTACGCCGAACCCTCCGGGATCACTTCCGGTGCCGCCCCCATGAGTACCACTATGGAGGTGGCCAGGGTATATCCCGCCCATGCTACCAGTGTCCCCAGTACGGCAGCGACCGAAACGGTCTGTCCGGTGACCCGTGCCGCGGTGGGAAGATCCCGGGCTCCCACCGCACGGGCCACCAGGGCGGTCGCTCCGATGGCCAGGCCCATGAAGATGGAACTCACGAACCAGAAGGGCTGGAAGCTCAATCCCACCGCCGTAACCGCCACGGTGCTCAGGTGGCCCACCATGGCCATATCCACCACCTGGGTCACCGTGCCCAGGGCCTGCTCCGCCACCACCGGCCAGGCCAGCCGCCACACTGCCCTGCAGAGTTCCGCTCCAGACCGGGATTCTTCCTCTCGCACTGCAGTACCACCTGCGCGGACTTCCCGGCCCGGGCCCCCTGGTGGGCACCTGCCCTCCCCGCCCGAGCCGCAAGGTTAAGCAATTCTTTCGGGTCCCCAGCTTTTCCTGCCGGCGTGCGAGTAGGAAGAAAGCATCACACCCCCGAGATCCCAAATTCCCACCCCGCGCCGATCCTGGCCTTTCCCGTCGCGGTAAAACCGGCTCGGGCAGCCTGGCACGGAACTTGCACGGCCGACCTGCAGGACTCCTCGCACGTGGGTCCCGAGCAAAGGAGGGCATGCGCATGACCACGGCCGAAACAGAGGGCATCGGGCATCTATTCATGCTCCCCGATGTGGACGCGGCCCGCGCGCACTTTCGGGCCAAACCCAAGGGCATGGTGGATAAGGTCACCACCGTGAGCGAGGCGGTGACCCGCCTGATCCACGACGGGGATTACATCGCCATCGGAGGATTCGGGGCCAACCGCATCCCCACCGCAGTGCTGCACGAGATCGTGCGCCAGGGCAAACGGCACCTGGGGGTATCCGGGCACACGGCCACCCACGACTTCCAGATCCTGGCCGCAGGTGGATGCATTGACCGCTGCGACGTGGCCTACGTGGTGGGGCTGGAAGCCCGCGGCCTCTCCCGCGTTGCCCGGCGGCTGTTCGAGGAGGGGGCTATCCAGGCCACCGAGTGGACCAACGCCGCTCTCGCCTGGCGGTACAGGGCGGCGGCTATGGGCATCCCCTTCATCCCGGCCCGCATCATGCTGGGCACCGACACCGTGAGGTACAGCGCGGCAAAGGTGATCACCTGCCCCTACACGGGAATCAAGCTGGTGGCCCTGCCCGCCCTCTACCCGGACGTGGCCATCATCCACGTACACCGGGCCGACCCCTATGGCAACTGCCAGATCGACGGTATCAACGTGGCCGACAACGACCTGGCGCGGGCTGCCAGGCGGGTGATCATCACCACCGAGCGGCTGGTGCCCCCGTCGGTGATCAGGCAGGAACCTCACCGCACGGCCATCCCCTTCTTCTGTGTAGACGCGGTGATCGAGGTCCCATACGGCTCGTATCCCGGCAACATGCCTTACGAGTACTTCTCCGACGAGGAACATTTGCGCCAGTGGCTGACCGCGCAGGAAGACCTCGAGACCTTCCGGCAATTCATGGACAAATACATCTACGGGCCCCGGGACTTCAACGATTACCTGCAACTGTGCGGCGGCATCGAGAAACTGCGGCGGCTGCGCGCCCTGGAACTCGGGCTCGAGCGCCCGAACTCGGCGTGAGGAGGTGCCGAGATGGGTCATCAGGCGAACGAGTATAACCCCATGGAGCTCATGATCTGCCTGGCGGCCAGGTACCTGGAAGATGGGCGCACGGTGGTGGTCGGTACCGGTGCCCCCTGCGCCGCGGCCATGCTGGCCCAAAAGCTGTATGCTCCCAACCTGATCATCCTCTTCGAGGCAGGTGGCGTGGCCCCCATCCTCCCCACCATGCCCATCTCGGTGGGCGATTCCCGCACTTTCTGGAAAGCGTTCATGGCCACCACCATGGACGACATCATGTCCTTCTGCCAGAAGGGGATGGTGGACTACACCTTCCTGGGCGGGGCGCAGGTGGACATGTACGGCAACATCAATTCCACCATGATAGGCACCGACTACTCCCGGCCCCGGGTGAGGCTTCCCGGCAGCGGGGGTGCCAACGACCTGGGGTCTCTGTGCTGGCGGATCATGATGATCACCCCCCAGGATCGCCGCCGCTTCGTGCCCAGGTGCGACTTCATCACCACCCCGGGTTACCTGACCGGACCCGGGGCCCGCGAGGCGGCAGGGCTTCCCCCGGGCACCGGCCCCTACAAGGTCATCACCAATTTGTGCGTCATCGGCTTCCACGAAGAGACCAAGCGCATGCAGGTGGAGAGCCTGCACCCCGGCATCACCCGGGAGCTGGTGGAACAGAACACGGGGTTCGAGTTGCTGTGGGCAGATGAAGTGGGCCAGAGTGAACCACCCACGCGAGAAGAACTCCAGGTGCTTCGGCACGAGGTCGATCCCTACCGCTACATCATCGGCCGCTGACCCGGCCATCTGCGAGCACGGGCGGCAGCCGGCGTCCCCTGAAGATCCCCGGTCTCGGTCTCGCTCCCGCAGCCACACCGCGACCACCCGCCCCCCGGGCAGGGTGCTCGCACTCTTCGTAGAACAACTCTTCAGGAGGTGCGTCGCGGTGCGCGCCCGCTACCTGCTCCTGCAAAAGGCAGAAGCCATCCTGCTGGAAGAAAAGGCAGATAAACTGTTCGGGATAACCCGCCTCCTCGATGCATACCTGAAGGGCGAATACGACGACATCCTGCGGTCCCGGGGCATTCCCTCCCACGCTCCCCGGGAACAAAGGCTGGCAGCGCTCAACGAGGCTCTGGCCCCTTTCACCGACCTGGTGGCAGCCGCCTTCCCCGGCGTGGGGGTCGGGTACTACTCCGCCGGCCTGGACTGCATCCTCACCTACGGACCCAGCAGCGAGTTTGGCGACAAGGTGGGCGTAACGGTAGATGCCGACCACCTGGGCCGGCAGGCCATGGCCCAAAGGCGCGAGGTGGTAGGAGTCGGCTCCATGGTGCGGGGCGACATAATGAATTGCATGCGACCTCTTCTGCGGGGCGACCGCACCATCGGATTTTGCTGGGCCAACGAGACCCTCGAGGACATTTACCGCCAGATGGAGTTCCGGGCACGCAAGGTCTTTTTCTCACCACGTGTGGAACCCGTGCTGGGCCTCACCGGACTGCTCCTTTCCTCCAGCCGCTCCCTGCTGGCCAGCCTGCGGCCACCTGAGAGGCAGCCGCCAGAGGAGCCGCCGCGCCCGAGGCGATCCGCAGACCTGGGGGACCTGGCCTGGTCGCTGGATCGCATCAGACGGTATCTATCGCTCTTCCTGAACAGCCTGAGCCTGGGCGTGTTGATCGCCGACCACCAGGGACAGGTGGCATTCGCCAACCAGGCGCTGATCGACCTGGCCGGCGCCCCGCCGGCCTTGGTGGGCATGCCCCTGCCGGATGCCCTCACATTGCTGGGATTCGGCGACCTGGTGGCAGAGGCCGGGGAGCTGGCGCACACGGGCGAACGCTACCGCTTCATCTCCCACACCCTGAGGACAGCCGGACGTCCTCCGCGGCCGGTCCGGATCATTCTTTCCCGGGTTGAAGACCTGCCCGGGGAGGGGGCCGGATTTGTCTTCCTGGTGGAAGACGAGGCCGCTGCCCGGGAAGAGGAAGAACGCCTGCGCCGGGCTGAAAAGCTGGCCGCCGTGGGTGAGCTGGCATCCGCCATCGCCCACGAAATAAAGAACCCGGTGACCATCGTGGCCGGGTGCCTCCAGCTTCTCGGCCCCCGGGCGGGGGACCGGGACTTCGTGGCGGAGACCGCTCGCATCGCCAGTGAGGAACTGGGACGGGTCAACCGCACGGTCAACGCCCTCCTGGACTTCGCCCGTTTCTCCGAGCCCCATCTGGCGCCCACCGACATCAACCAGGTCCTGCGGCGTGCCACCGCGCTGGTACGAGACTACGCTCGTTCCCAGCGGGTGGAGATGGTGGAGGAATATGGGGAACTCCCCCTCGTGAGCGCCGATCCCGACCACCTGCAGCAGGCTTTCCTGAACCTGCTCATCAACGGCATCCAGGCCATGCCCCGTGGCGGTACCCTGGGTGTGCGGACTTCGTACAGGCAGGGTAGCCAGCTGGTTCAGGTAGAGGTGGCGGACACGGGCGAAGGGATCAAACCCGAGGATCGCAGCCGCGTATTCAGCATGTTCTTCACCACCAAAAGCGGGGGGACGGGACTGGGCCTGGCCCTGGTACACCGCATCGTGGACGAGCATGCGGGAATGGTGGAATTCGAGAGCGAACCGGGCAAGGGCACCAGGTTCCTCGTCCACCTGCCGGTCCAGGTCGTCGCCTGGCCCGACCGACCCTGGTGAAAGGCGGAGGGAGTGTGCGCCCGAAACTCCTCCTGGTAGACGATGAGCCCCACATGGGCTGGCTGCTGGGGCAAATCCTGGGCGATGAATACGACCTCTCCTTCGCCGCCTCCGGGCAGGAGGCTGTGGCCCTCCTGCGCAGCGAGCGGCCCGACCTGGCCCTGGTCGACCTCCGGCTCGGCCAGGAGGACGGGCTCGAACTCCTGCGGGAGCTGCACCGGGTACAACCCGGCATGCCCGTCATCGTTCTCACGGCATACGCCACCGTGAAGACCGCCGTCCAGGCCATGAAGGCAGGCGCGTTCGACTACGTACCCAAGCCATTCGACCCCGACGAACTGAAGCTTACTCTCAACCGGGCCCTCTCCCATGCCCGGCTCAGCCGGCGGGTGGAAGAACTGGAAGCGGAGCTGCGCCAACGCTACGGTCAGGGAAACCTGGTGGCGGTCAGCCCCCAGATGCTCAGGGTGCTGGCCATGGCGGAAAAGATCGCCGCGAGCAACGCCCCCGTCCTGATCATGGGCGAAAGCGGCACCGGCAAGGAGGTAGTGGCCCGTACCATCCATGCCCTCAGCCCCCGGCACGCTGGCCCTTTCGTGGCCGTCAACTGCGCCGCGCTTCCCGAATCCCTCCTGGAAAGTGAACTTTTCGGCTACGAGGCGGGTGCCTTTACCGGCGCCAGATCCCGCAAACCCGGCCGTTTTGAAAACGCGCATGGCGGCACTTTGCTTCTGGACGAACTCGCCGACATGCCTCTTCCCCTGCAGGCCAAGATCCTGCGGGTGCTGGAGGACGGTGAGGTGTTCCCCCTGGGGGCACGCAGGGCCTGCCCGGTAGACGTACGGGTGATCTCATGCACCAACCGCGACCTGCTCAGGCAGGTACAGCAGGGAATGTTCCGCGAAGACCTCTACTTCCGGCTGGCGGTTATCCCCATCCACCTGCCACCCTTGCGGGAGCGGCGAGAAGACATACCGTTCCTGGCCCAGCACTTCGCGAGGTCATTCGGGGAGAAGTACGGCAAGCACGTACAGCTGTCACCCGAGGCCCTGCGCTGCCTGCAGGGATACGGCTGGCCCGGTAACGTGCGGGAGCTTCGCAATCTAATGGAACAGATGGTGATCCTCACGGAAAAGAAGGTGCTCGACGCGTGTGACCTTCCCCCTCACATCACCTGTCCGCCCCAAAGCACCCCGGCGGCACCTCCATCTCAGGTCTCTCCTGACCCCCCGCCCTCGCCTCCGGCACGGACAGTATCCACCAACCCCCCGCCGCAGCCGCCAAACACACCTCCCAACCCCCTGCCATCGCCACCGGGCACGTTGCCAGGTGGATCATCTCTCCGGCTGGCAGCATCCCTGCCCCGACCACCCCTGCCCCTGCGACAGGCGCGCCAGCAGGCAGAATGGGTGGCCATTCGAGAGGCGCTGGAGGCTACAGGGGGAAACCGCACCCAGGCTGCCCGCAGACTGGGGATCTCCCGCCGTGCCCTGCTTGAAAAGCTAAGAAGGATGCCCGGGGTGGAGTCCCCCTGAGCATCTTTGCCCGCCGCCTGAATCCCCCATACTCGGGCGGGTGCTACATCATCATTCCGGGGGCGGTGGGCCGCACCCAGCACATCTGCCGCATGCGCACGTGAGCCGGTCCCTGAGGCGTCTCCAGCAGCACGTGGTCGGGGAAGACCTGTCGCAGCACCCCGGCAATACTCCCGCAGGTCGTGGCCACCTGGACCTGCTGCCCTACCAAGGCGTGCAAGTGCCGGACAAACTGCGGCTCGTCAAATCCCGAAATGAGCGAGGGCTCGGAGCTTGACATAATCTCACCTCCTGTCTACACGATTTTACGCAGCAGAACCGGAGAGCGTTCCGGTACAGACGCCCGCGCCGGCCACTATCAGAGACCGGACATACTGCGCTCGAGGTGCATGTTGCCTCAGAATAAAAAGTACTTGTACCACGGATCGTTGCCTCAGAATGAAAGGTACTTGTACTCAAGTGGGTTAACCCCTTTCTGCGAGGACTGGGGTTTGAGCGGAGACGACTGAGT
>JBFLXJ010000015.1 GCA_040757085.1 Bacillota bacterium
CGCATTACGAATGCGCCGCTCTGCCCTTGAGCTACACCGGCTCAAAAAATTTGGAGCGAGAGACGGGATTCGAACCCGCGACCCTCGGCTTGGGAAGCCGATGTTCTACCAGCTGAACTACTCCCGCTCGCCTCTATGCAGTTAACCCGACCATATTATACCCACCCCGCACTGCCAGCGCAAGTACCCTGCGAATTCCGCGAATTCCCCGCCGCCCTGGGGAGGTCCGGCAGCACGCGTCAGAGGCAGCTCTAGCCGGTCGCAGCGCGTGCCCGGCGCGCGTCCAGTGATGGGGCAGTGTAGTCAGGTAGCGTCTATCGGCAACCACCTGGTTCAACTGCCGGGGGAGAAGGAGCGCGCGTCGGTGGCGACCGCGGAAACGTGTTGCAGCGGTGCCAGTTCACGTACGAAGGGGGGCAGCACAAAGGCGGCGCGGTGCACCTCCGGAGTCCAGTACCGGGAAGGCCCCGTCGGGCAGCGGCCCTCCCGGGGCTGGGCGGGGTCGTAGCGCTTGGATCCCGTGGTGAATGCCCACATGCCCCCGGGGTAGGTTACGTTGGAGTAAATGTATAGCTTAACGATGGGGAAGACGCGGGCGGCCGCCTCCTGCACCGAGCGGATGAACTGGGGCATCAGGAACGGGCACTCGCTCTGGGCCGAGAACAGTCCGTCGGGCGACAGAGCCCGAGCTACCGCCCGGTAGAACTGCTCCTGGAAGAGACCGACGGCCGGGCCAACCGGATCGGGCGAGTCCACCACGATGACGTCGAACCTGCCCTCCAGTTCGTCCTGCCATAGGTAGCGGGAAGCATCTTCGTTTATCACCCGCACCCGGGGATCATCCAGGCCTGCGGAGACCTGGGGGAAGAATTCGCGCGCTGCCTCGATCACCTCCCGGTCGATGTCCACCAGGTAGACTTCCTCCACCCCGGGGTGACGCAGGATCTCCCGCACTGCACCCCCATCGCCTCCCCCCACCACCAGCACCCGCCTGGGATTGGGGTGGGCACACATGGGCACGTGCACGATCATCTCGTGGTAGACGAACTCGTCCTTCTCGGTGAGTTGCACGATCCCGTCCAGGATGAGGGCGCGCCCGAATTCGGCCGTCTCCACGACCGCGAGATCCTGGAACGGTGTCTTGCGCCGCCGCAACACCTGCTGGACCCGGTAGGTCATCCCCCAGTTGGGCGTAGGCTTTTCGGTGAACCAGATCTCCACTTCCGCTGCCTGCTCCTTCCTGCTCCTGTTTCCTATATTGTTCGGTACTTCTCTCGCCCTGCATTCCCGCACACTGCCCGGGGCATCGCGTAGGCCCGCCGGCCGGGGGTGTCCGGATCAGAATACGGGGGACAGGGTGACGGTCTGGCCGCGCTCCCTCCCTATAGACAGCAGCACCACGGGGAGCCCCGTTACCCGGCCCACGAATTCCACGTAGCGACGGGCATGGGGGTGCAGGTCATCGAAGGACTGCGGACCGCCCGTTATCTCCGGCCAACCCGGCAATTCCTCGTAGACCGGCTCACACTCCTGCAGGACGGAAAGGCTCGAGGGGAAATCCTCCACTTCCTTGCCCCGATAACGGTAGGCGACCGCCACCTTCACCCGGGGCAGGGTAGCCAGGACATCGAGCCGGGTGATGGCGATGCCATCCAGGCCGCTCAGCAGAGCGGCATAGCGGACCATCACGGCATCCAGCCATCCCACCCTCCGGGGACGTCCGGTGGTGGTACCGTACTCGTGACCCTTCTCCCGGACGAACTCTCCTTCCCTACCGCGCAACTCGGTAGGGAAGGGGCCATCGCCCACGCGGGACGTGTAGGCCTTCACCACTCCGATGACGCGGTCTATACGGGTGGGCCCCACCCCCGCCCCGATGCAGGCTCCGCCTGCCACGGGGTGGCTGGAGGTTACGTAAGGGTACGTGCCGTGGTCCAGGTCAAGGAGGGTCCCCTGGGCCCCTTCGAACAGCACCTTCTTGCCGTCCAGGATCGCCCGGTTGATGAGGGGGGCAGTCTCCACCACATAGGGCCGCAGCTTTTCCCCCCAGGCCAGGTAGGGCTCCAGCACATCCTCCAGCTTGAGGGGTTCCGCACCGTAGACGTGCTGAAGGAAGCGGTTCTTGTCGGCCAGATTGTGTTCGAGACGGGCGCGGAATTCCCTCGCTTCAAGCAGGTCGCCCACCCGTAATCCCACCCGGGCTGCCTTGTCCATGTACGCGGGCCCTACTCCGCGCAAGGTAGTACCGATTTTGCGGTCCCCGCGGGCCCGCTCCTGGAGAGCGTCCAGGATGCGATGGTAGGGCATGACAAGGTGGGCACGGGCGCTCACCCGCAACCCGCTTACGTCACGGCCCCGGCTCTGCAGGTACTCGATCTCCCCCACGAGCACCTCGGGATCCACCACCACCCCGTTCCCCACCACGCACAGCTTGCCCGGGTAGAGGATGCCGGAAGGCACCAGGTGCAGGCGAAACTCTTCCCCGTCCACCACCACGGTGTGCCCGGCGTTGGCCCCCCCCTGGTACCTCACCACTACGTCGGCTTCCCGGGCAAGGTAGTCGGTGACCTTACCCTTCCCCTCGTCTCCCCACTGGGTTCCCACCACGATAACCGCCGGCATTCGTGCGGGGCTTCGCCCCTGGCCCCCTTCCCCTGCCCTCAAGGGAGATTTGCTCGCTGCCCCCTCCTCAGCCTGGAGCGGGCACCCCGTTGCCTCTCTCAGGTGCAGCGTGTGGCGTTGCCCTCGTTCAGGCGGGGTGTATCGCGCGACTGCACTCCCCGGCTAGATGGCGGGCCACGGACCACGCCACGTAAACACCCGACGCCGAAGCCTGGGCCAGCCCGCGGGTAATCCCGGCCCCATCCCCCGCCACGAACAACCCCCGCACGCGAGTCTGCAGGTCGCGGTCCACCTCCACGCGGGAGGAGTAGAACTTGACCTCCACGCCGTACAGGAGGGTGTGCCGGGAGTGGACACCGGGCGCCACCTTATCCAGGGCCTCGAGCATCTCAAGGATATCGATCAGGTGCCGGTATGGCAAGACCAAACTGAGGTCGCCGGGCGTGGCCTCGGGCAACGTGGGCTGCACCATCCCCTTGACCAGCCGCTTTTCCGTTGAGCGCCGCCCGGAAAGGAGGTCGCCCAACCGCTGCACCAGCACGGTGCCTCCCAGGAGGTTGGCCAGGGAAGCGATATACCGCCCGTAGGTGATGGGCTCCTTGAAGGGCTCGGTAAAGCTCTTGGATACCAGGAGGGCAAAGTTGGTGTTTTCGGTACGCCGGGACCGGTAGCTGTGCCCATTGACGGTGATAAGGCCGCCGTTGTTCTCCATCACCACTTCGCCGTAAGGACAAACGCAGAAGGTGCGCACCTGGTCATCGAAGGACTCCGTGTAGTATACCAGCTTGGATTCGTAGACCCCCTCGGTGAGGGGCTCCATGATTACGGCGGGAACCTCCACCCGCACCCCGATGTCCACGGGATTGGCCGCCAGCTTGAGACCCAGTTCCGCGGCCTGGGCGGCCATCCACGCCGCCCCCTCCCGACCGGGCGCCAGGATGACGCAGCGTGCCGGGATGCACTCACCATCCCCCGTCCTGACCCCGGTGACGCGGCCGTCCTCCACCAGCACCCCCGCCGCCAGCGTGCGCGTGCGGATCTCGACCCGGCCCTCCAGGTGCTGGCGCATGCGAGCCAGGATCTGGGGGCAGTTGTCTGTCCCCAGGTGCCTTATCTTGGCGGGGATGAAGCTCAGTCCGGCCGTGGCCGCCTGGCGGGTGATGCGCCGCACCGTCTCGGGATCGGTGCCGTACGCCACCGGGGTGGCCCCAAACCTCAGGTAGATCTGATCGACGTAGTCGATCAGTTCCACCGTTTGCTGCCGGCCAATGTACCGGTCAAGGTGGCCCCCGAAATCGGCGGTAAGGGTGAGCTTACCGTCGCTGAAGGCGCCTGCTCCTCCCCACCCCGACAGCACGAAGCAGGGGTCGCAGCGATTGCACGATACCCGCCGTTGCTGCATGGGGCAGACACGGCGCTCCAGTTCCGGCCCCTTCTCCAGCATGAGCACCCGCAGGTCAGAGGCCCGCTCCGCCAGTTCCAGGGCAGCGAAGATTCCCGCCGGCCCCGCTCCTACGATGACGACATCGTACAACGCTGCACCCCCTCGCCCGGCCGGCCCTACAGGACGTGTCTGGTGTCAAGTCCCATGAACAGCCCGGTACTCCGGTCAAAATACATCTTGACGGAGCCGGTAGGACCGTGGCGTTGCTTGGCAATGATGACCTCGATCTGGTTCTCCCTTTCCATCTCGGCGTTGGTGTAGAGGAACATCACCACATCGGCGTCCTGCTCCAGGGCACCAGACTCGCGCAGGTCAGAAAGCACGGGACGCCGGTCCTGACGCTGCTCAACAGCCCGGCTCAACTGAGACAGTGCCACCACCGGGATGCGCAACTCCCTGGCCAGCGCCTTCAGACTCCGCGAAATCTCGGATATCTCCTGTTGGCGGTTTTCCATCCTCCCGGAGGTGCGGAGGAGTTGCAGGTAGTCGACGATCACCAGGCCCGCCCCCACCTCCGTGCACAGCCGACGCGTCTTGGTCCGCAGTTCCAGGACGGAAATGGAAGAGGTATCGTCGATGAAGATGGGGGCAGGCCCCAGGCGGGCCAGGCCGCGGGAAAGGGCCTGCCACTCTTGCTCCTCCAGTTCCCCCCGCCTGATCTTCTGCTGCTCCACGCCCGCCTCGGCGGAAAGTAGCCTCATGGCCACCTGCTCCCTGGACATCTCCAGACTGAAAATGGCCACGGGGAGCTTGTTGCGGACCGCCACCTGGCGCGCCACATTGAGGGCAAAGGTGGTCTTGCCCACCGAGGGCCGGGCGGCGATGATGAGGAGATCGGAAGGCTGCAGCCCCGCCGTAAAGCGGTCGATGTCCGAGTAACCGGAAGGAATCCCGGTGCCCTGCCCGCTCTCCACCATCTGCATGAGCCGGTCCAGGGTGGCCATGAGCACATCCTTCAACCTGACGAATCCCTGGGAACTGCGCCGCAGGGAAAGCTCGGTGATGCGGCGTTCGGCGTCGTCCAGGAGGCGGCTCACCTCCTCCTGCCCTTCGTAGCAATGGGAGACCACCTCCGTGCAGACCCGAATCAGTTGCCGCAGCACCGATTTCTCCTCGACTATGCGGGCGTAGTATTCCACATTGGCGGTGGTGGGTACCAGGTTGGCCAGGGTGGTGACGTAGGACGTGCCACCCACATCCTCCAGGGAGCCCTGGCGGCGAAGCTCCTCGCAGAGCGTCACCAGGTCTACGGCTTCGCCCCGCTCGTAGAGCGAAAGGATGGCGCTGTAAATCACGCGGTGGGACTCCCGGTAAAAGTCCTCGGGGCGGACAATCTCGGCGGCCTTCACGATGGCCTCTTTTTCCAGCAACATGGCGCCCAAAACGGATTGTTCCGCCTCCACGCTCTGGGGAGGCAGCTTCTCGATGCTCGCCATGCCGGCCCTCCTACTCCGGTATCACCCGCACCTGGACGGTGGCATCGATGCCGGGGTACAGGTGGATTCTCACGGGATAGGTGCCCACAGCCTTGATGGGTTCTTCCAGCAACACCCGGCGCCGGTCAACCTCAAATCCGAACTGGGCCGCGACGGCGTCTGCCACATCGCGGGCGGTTACGGAACCGAACAGCTTGCCCCCTTCGCCGGCGCGCGCCCTGACCGTCACCAGCCTGCCCTCCATACGGGCGGCCTGCCGGCGTGCCTGTTCCTGCTCCCTGTCCGCCTTCTTCTGCTTTTCCTGTGCCAGGTGCCGGGCTGCCCGCAACGCCCCCGGGGACGCCTCCTGCGCCAGCCGGCGGGGCAGCAGGTAGTTGCGGGCGTACCCCTCCGAAACCTCCACTACCTCGCCGCGCTTGCCCAGCCCAGGCACGTCCGCCTGCAGGATCACCTTCACCTGAGTCACCCCCTCCCGGGGGCGGGATTGGCCAATCGACGGTAG
Organism: Bacillota bacterium; assembly: GCA_040757085.1. Classification (NCBI taxonomy): domain Bacteria; kingdom Bacillati; phylum Bacillota; species Bacillota bacterium. The sequence continues at coordinate 6,005 of JBFLXJ010000015.1, forward strand.
TCAAAGAGAAGATCGAACACACCCAGCCACACGATGAGCGGCCATGCCAGTCCGGGTATCATAATCACGATGCCGGCCAGCACCAGCCCGGCGCGTCCCCCAAACCAGCGTCGCAAGAAGCCAAACGCCACCGCGGCACCTTCCACCGCCATGACCAGCATGAGCAGCATGTTCACGTTGGTCCCCAGCCGGTACAGCCAGTCGAGGCGGTAGTACGATGCGGCCGCCATGGCCGCCCAGGCGAGCAGGAACGGTATGAGCAGCCAGCGGGGGACCCGCCATTGCGCAAAGGGGGCCGGATCGGGAACCCGGTATCCCAGCCGGCGGAGGATAGCCCTCGCCACCGCCCAGTTGATGGCAGCCGCCATCACGAACGCACCCGCGAAGGCGGCAGGCCAAAGCAGCGCGAAAGACTGCCGCATCATGGCCACCATGGTGCGCGCCTGCTCCTGCATCCCGGCAGCCCCCAGCCGCCCCCACAGTTCGCTGGCACTCTCGTATGCCTGGAACATCTGCTCTATCGTCTGCACGGGAGATATGTGCAAGAAGAGGAATCCCAACCCCAGGGAAAGCGTTGAGGCACTGGCCACAGCCAGAGAGCCCCACAGTACCGTGGTGAACGGGGGCGCCTGCCGGGAAAATCCCATCCCCAGGGCCAGACCCATGCTCCCGAAGCCGAAGCCCATGACCAGTCCCTGCATTGCCCCCAGGAAGGCTCCCAGCAGGATGCCAGCCACCACGGCGGCCAGGATGGCAATGCGAGGACCGTGGCGGAGGCAGGCCACCACGATGGGCACGGGACCCACCAGCACCGCCGCCACTCCCAGGACGGGGATGTAGTAGGCGGAAAGCCCCAGCACCACGCAAAGAGCGGCCATAAGGGCACCCTCGGCCAATCCCCGCAAACCTGCCTGCACCAATGCCATCCCTTCCTCAGGCCACCGGAAGGCCCGGGCCCCGCCGGCAACCCGGAGCGGGCAACCGGCCCCCGCGAGCCCGGGCCTCTCGCCGACTACTCCACCGTGAATGGAAGCAGGGCCACGTTACGGGCCCGCTTGATCGCCAGCGTCAACTGACGCTGGTGACGGGCACAGTTGCCCGAGATGCGCTTGGGAATAATCTTGCCCCGCTCCGTAAGGTAGCGACGCAGCCGGGATACGTCCTTGTAGTCGACCCTCTCGATCTTATCCACGCAGAATGCGCACACCTTGCGCTTCCGCTTACGTCCCTTATCCCTCTTGGCCAAACGCCGATCCCTCCGCTCCTTCGATTGCCACGTCCGGGATGCCTGACGACTCCGCCAGCACATCGCGCGGCCGGTCAAGGAATCTTACCGTATCGGCGACAACTTCTGCCACCTTGCGCTTCTGCCCATCCTGAGTCTCGTACGTTCGCACCTGAAGCCGTCCTTCCACAGCGACCAGGCGTCCCTTGCTGAGGTGATTGGATACGGTTTCGGCCTGCTTGCGCCAGACCACAATGTCGATGAAGTCGGTCTCCCGCTCGCCCTGCTGGTTGGTGAAAGGACGGTCTACCGCCAGCGTAAAGCTGGCCACGGGCACCCCGCTGGGCAGGATGCGAAGTTCCGGATCTCGCGTCAGCCGTCCGATGAGGATGACGCGGTTGAGCACGCTACCAGCCCCCTTCTGGTCATGGCTCGTCCCGCCGCACGATCAGGCTCCGGATGACCTCATCGGAGATTCTGAGGACGCGGTCCAGTTCTTTGGCTACGTCGGGGGTGCCCTCGAACTCCATCACCGAGTAGAAGCCATCCTGGTAACCCTTGATCTCATACGCCAGCTTCCGCTTCCCCCACCTGTCCACCTTCTCGACTTTTCCGCCCTGGCCCGTGATAACGCCGGCGATCCTGTCAATAGCGGCCGCCGTAGCCTCTTCGTCCAGGTCGGGCCGGAGGATGAACATCACCTCGTAGGGGTATGCCACTCGTCGTCACCTCCTCCCCTCGGCCTACGGCCCCGCCTCGCAGGGCGGGGCAGGGAGCACGGGCCCAACGAAAAAGGCCCGCGGGCCACCGTGGGCCTGGTTCTGCCTGGTACCCCGGCGGCCGGCAGCGGAGCGACGCCCAGTTGGCCGGGAGCCACCTCACCCCCGGGAGCCGCCGCAGGGACACTGGCAACTACGGACAAATGCCCCGCTGTCTGCCCGATTATATCACCCCCGCGCCCGGCCTGACAAGCTCACCCGGAGGCGAGGCCGGGCAGCCATCAGCCCTCACGACCCGCGAAGGATACGCCCGGGGGGTCGTCCGCCGCTCAGCCGGCGTAGGTCCTGAGGAACCTGCGCAGTGACCGGTCGTACGTCCTTTCCACTTCGGGCGGGAATAGGCACCCTGGGAGTTCCCGGTGGGCCCAGTGGTAACTGATGCATTCACAACAGCGGCCCTTACGGGAACACGGCTCGTACGTGCAGGTACATTTGCCCCGGTTGGCCTCCAGATTGCACTTTGCGCCTTCGACCATCACTCTCACCTCACCCGTTTGTCCAGAAGTACTTCGTCCTTGCAGGACATCAGGAGGCTTTCGGGCCCACAGCGGGGGAACAGTTCCCACTTTCACCGCTGGAAGCGGAAGAAGATGACGTCCCCGTCCTGCACCCGGTAATCGCGGCCTTCCGAACGCACCAGACCCTGATCGCGCGCCGCCTGGTAAGAACCCGCCCCCAGCAGGTCGGAAGCGGTAATCACCTCAGCCCGGATGAACCCCCTGGCCATGTCGGTATGCACGCGTGCGGCCGCTTCCACCGCCGTGGTTCCCCTGGGGACAGCGCGGGCCCGGCACTCGTTCTCGTTGGCGGTAAAAAAGGTGATGAGACCCAGCAGGCGGTAACCCGCCTGCACCAGCCCTTGCGCCGCGTCCGCCGGCCATCCCAGGTCTTGCAGCATGGCGGCGCGCTCCCCGGAATCCAGCTCGGTCAGTTCCGCCTCCAGGCGGGCGGCAAAGGCATGAACGGGCGCCCGCTGCCGGGCAGCATAGTCGGCCAGGTCGGTGGGGATATCCTCTCCTTCCCCCACGTTGGCCACGTACAGGACGGGTTTTGCCGAGAGCAGATTCAGTCGACGCGCCAGGGCCTGCGCCCCCTGGTCCGGCACCAGGCGAGCCGGCACTCCTTTCCCCAGCGATTCCCGCAGGAGGCCTGCCTGGGCAGCCTCCTCCTTCCACTTCGCCTCCTGCGTCTTGACCAGCGAGGCCAGCTTCACCTCGTACCGGCCCAGTGTTTCCAGGTCCGCCAGCATGAGTTCGGCGTCAACCAGTTCGGCGTCGCGGCGAGGAGAGATTTCGCCGGTGACGTGGACTACGTTGGGATCGCCGAAGCAACGTACCACGTGAAACAGGGCATCCACTTCCCTGATGTGGGCAAGGAAGCGATTGCCAAGTCCCTGCCCCTGGCTGGCACCCTCCACCAGGCCAGCAACGTCCACCACTTCCACTACCGCGGGTGTGGCTCGGGCCGACCCCACCAGGGCCGCGATGCGGCCCAGCCGCGCGTCTTCGACCGGAACCTGACCCCGTTGAGGGGCGATGGTGGTGAAGGGGTAGTTACCCACTTCGGCCGCCACGCCGGTGAGGGCACGAAAAAGCGTGCTCTTGCCCGCGTTGGGCAGTCCGACCAGACCACAAGAGTACCCCACGGCTTCCTCCTGCCTTAGGGCCCAGCGCCCGGTCCTCCGGACGAGGGATCCAGCACTTCCTTCACAGAGCGCTCGAAGCGCCGCCGCGGTATCATGACGTAGCGGCCGCACCCCAGGCAGCGCAATCCAAAGTCGATGCCAGTGCGGATGATCTCCCAGCGATCGCTACCACACGGGTGGGCCTTGCGGAGCCGCACCACGTCACCCACGTGATACCTGGTCACCGTTCGTTCCCCTTTCCGAACGGTCGTACACCACCAGTCGCGGGTAAGGGATCTCGATGCCTGCGGCGTCAAGCGCCTCCTTGAGCCGCAACCGCAGTTCCCGCTCGACCGCCCACTGCTCCAGGGGCTGAGTGCGAGCCCATATCAGGATGTTTACCCCCGACGCACCCAGTTCCTTCACCCCCAGCACGCGGGGGCCCTCCAGGATGGTGGGGATCTCCCGAGCAGCCCGGTCACACGCCTCCTGCATCACGGACATAGCCCTGCGCAGGTCGGCCTCGTACGCCACGCTCACTTCGACCAGGGCCCTGCTACCCGCCCGGCTAAGGTTGGTGGTGATGTCGATCCTGCCGTTGGGCACCACGTGGATCTCCCCGGACCAATCCCGCAGCTTGGTGACCCGGAGGCCCAGTTCCTCGACCACGCCGGAAACGCCGGCGGCCTTGATGTAATCCCCCACGTCGTACTGTCTCTCGTAGATTATGAAGAACCCGGTTATGACGTCCCGCACCAGGTTCTGGGCGCCGAACCCTATCGCCAGCCCCGCGATGGCCACGCCCCCCAGCAAGGACTTGGTATCTACCCCCACGATGTCCAGAAGCATCGTGCCGGCGAATATGGTCACCGTGTAACGTATGGTACTCCGCAGGAGTGAGGCCAGGGTGCGAGAACGGTTCTCTTCCAGCTGCCACACCCTGGTGCCCGGTCGGGGGCGGAACAGCCTGGCCACCAGCACATCTGCCAGCTTGACCCCCACCAGGGCCAGTACGACCACCAGCGCCAACCGGGAGACCACGTGCCCTACCATCCCCAGCATCGTCATGTCCACTTGCAACGCAGCACCCAGCACCCCGCGGCTCTGCTTTCGGGAGCCGGGATCCACCTCCTCCTTCACCGAGGTTGGCCAACAGCTTCCCTCGTTCCGGCACAGGAGCCCGTGACCGGCGTCGGGACGATCAGGAAAGGTGCGCCAGCAACCAGGGGTAAATCCCGCCGAACCACCCGGCCAGCGCGTACGCCAGGCCGCCCGGGCGGAGCAAGCCTTGCCCGGCCGGCAGCAGGGTCACCAGGGGCAGCGCCAATGCCGCCAGAGCGGCTACCACCAGGGCGTTTCGCGCGGCACCGGCCACAGCCCCGACCAGCCGGTCGGGCCAATGGAGACCTCGAGCACCCAGCCACCAGGATATCCTCCTGCCCGCCCACCTCAGTAAGCCCTGCACCGCCGCCAGGATGACCAAAAAGACCGCCACCGAAAAGAACAGTTCCGTGGCTGCCCGAGCTATCAGTTCTCCCAGGGTGACAAAACCTGAAGTTCCTGCGAACAGGGCTTCCACCCGTTGCTGGAGGGCTTGCTTCAACCCCGGCGGCAGGCTCTCACCCCAGGCGATGGGCACCTTGCCCCCCACCGGCGTGGCGCTGACCGCCTGGGCCAGGGGCAAGTGGGCAGCTATCCGCGCGGACACTGCGCTCACCAAGCCCAGACGTCCCAGCCACGCCACCACCGGCCCGGTTCCCCAGGCACCAGCAACCAGCCCCGCCGCCAGGGATACCAGGTTCATGACCACCCGCACAAAACCGCAGATTGCGCCGGTCAGGGCTCCCCACGCGATCACCAGCAGGCAAAGGTAGTCCGGCCACCCCAGTAACAAGGCACCCACCTCTTCCGCCGCGCGCCAGAACGGCTCTGCGCTGTCCGCGATCATCATAACACAAGTTGCCGCGGACGAGCACCGCCAACCCGTGCTGCTCGCCCCGTGGTTGCCTGTAGCCTGTGGAGTGTCCTGTTGCCCTGGCCGCGCAGGCCGTAGGGCTTCCCTGAAAAGTCCGGCCCGTGCGGGCAAGCTCCGTGAGCCGGAGCAGCCCTCTGCGCTTGTCGTGACAGCCGCAAGCCACGCCCGTGAGGACGTGGCTCGGATCGGCAGGCCCAGCACCCTGTCCGCCTCCCTGAGCCTCCGAACCTGGTGGTCCAGGTCACCCTTGGCCTTCTGGTCACGGGACAAGACGAGGCCGCAAAGCGCAGCGATCCGCCATGTCCGGACCGAGACCTCCCCCGGGCCGCCTGATTCCCAGTAGCCACCTCGCCCGCTGCCGTCGACCCCCAACCGGTCTAGGGGTCGCCCCCCGTTAGAACTCCCGCCGGCGGTCGAGGTATTCGTGGACCAGGTTAAGGGTTTCACCGAAGCGCTGGAAATGGACAACTTCTCGTTCTCTGAGCCAGCGCAGCACGTCGGTGACGTCGGGGTCGTCGGACAGGTTGATGAGGTATTCGTAAGTGGCGCGTGCCTTCTGCTCGGCGGCCATGTCCTCGTGCAGGTCTGCCAACGGGTCGCCCTTGGATGCGATATATGCGGCCGTCCAGGGCACGCCTTCGCCCGTGACGAAATAGAGGGCCTGGTCGTGGTCGGCGTAGTACGCGTCCAACCCCGCGGCAATGATGTCGTCCAGGGGGGCATCCCGGATCAGGCGGTAAACCATGGCCGCCACGATCTCCATGTGCGCCAGTTCTTCGGTGCCTATATCGGTCAATGTGGCTATGGCCTGAGGGATGGGCATGGTGTAACGCTGGGTTAGATACCGCAGGGACGCACCCAGCTCGCCATCTGGCCCCCCGTACTGGGTGATGATTTCCTTGGCCATGCGCGGGTCGGGGCGGGTTACCTTTACCGGGTAAAGGAGGCTCTTCTGGTATACCCACATAGCGTCCTTCCTCCTTACAATCGCTCACACCTGCCAGGGCCAGGGTTCCTCGATCCACCGCCATGCCTGCGGGCTGAGAGAAAAGCCGTAACTGAGGAGGGGCCCGAATCGGCTCTCATAAAGCTGCTTCAGGCTGGCCAGTTCCTGGGCGGTGGCGTTGAAGTCCGCCAGGGCTCTCTGATCGTCCGGATGCGTGTCCAGGTACAGTTGCAGTTCGATGGCGGTGAACTCCAGGGCCACCAGCCGGTCCAGCAGCTGACGCCGCTCGGTGTCCATCTCTGATCACCCCCCACCTACCTCCGCCGGCGCATGCGACGGGGCGCCGGGGTGTAAGGGCTTATCAGTTCGGGGAATATGGTTCCCGCCCTCCAACCCTCAGCAGGGCTGAGGCGCCGCGTGTAAATCTGGACGGGAACGTAGGCACGCGCCAGCTCTCCACCCTGAAAGGCCTTTTGCCCGTGGATTCGAGACTCGCCCGGGCCGGAGTTTTCCATGAAACATCGACCTCCTACGGTGTTCGTTTCTTTCGCGCCATACCTTACGAACGGATCAGGATGCGCGCGTCCTGCCCGAAACAGGCGGTCCTGTTGCAGACTATTCCGCGTCAACATGTTATGTGCAGGGCCGGCTAGCGGCGCATACAGCCCGCCGCCGGCAGTGTCCACAGCCCGTACCTACCGCACCCGCCGATCGAAGAGAAACGTGAGGGATATGTAAACAGCGAGAGCAGGCCATACCGGAGCTACGGCCACGCCCCATCGTATCGCGAGGAACTCAATGGCGGCGCCGCAGGCCAGGCCGGCAACCGCGTATACAGCGAGTTCTGCCAGGATGTCCTGGACGAAAACCACAGGGCGGGGCACGGCCAGGTAGCGGGCGGCCGTACCCAGGAGTCCCACGACCAGAAAGCTCACCACAGCTCGGACCAGGGGAGACATGCACAGGACGTACTGGACACCCACATACCAGCAGCCCAGGAAGGTCGCCACCACAGTCGCGACCACCCATCCCGGAAGTGCACCGCGCGCATGCCGTTGGCCCATTGGCGCCACCGCGTGCGTTCTTTCGCCGGTGGGGGTCCTCCCTCCTCCCCCGGCCGCAGAATCCCTGAGGGAAGCCGGTGGTCCCACTGGCTCCCGCGCGGAACCATTTGCGACCCGCAGGGCTGCGTCACGGCATCCACCAGCAGTCTCTTCCCGCCGGGTCGGAGGCCTCCAAAGGGACCCGGGCGCATAGAAAAACCTACCTGCATATATACTTCTCACTGCGGGGAGTGAGATTGGCTTTCCCCCTTGATCTGGGAGAACAAGGGATCTTACGCGTAAGCGTACACCAGCCAGGAGTGGAACACCTGCTGGCAGCGCGGATCGCCGCCCTTTGCCAGGCCAGCGAGGCTACAAAGCCAGCCGTGCTGTGTATTGGCACGGACCGGTCCACGGGGGACGCCCTGGGACCCCTGGTGGGAACCCTGCTGGAAGAGTACCACGTAGGCGTGGAGGTGTGGGGCACACTCCCCCACCCCGTGCATGCCGCCAACTTGCCCCAGGTGGCGGAGAAGCTGCGAGAACTCCAACTTCGCCCTGTGATTGCGGTGGACGCTTGCCTGGGGGTGCAGGAGCAGGTGGGCAGCATCGTAGTCGGCAAAGGTTGCATCCGTCCCGGGGCAGGCGTGAACAAGGTCCTGCCCGAAGTGGGAGATATACATATGACCGGCACCGTAAACGTGGCCGGTCACATGGAATACCTCGTGCTCCAGAACACGCGCCTGTGGCTGGTGTTCAAAATGGCGCTGGTTATGGCCAGCGCCCTGGCGCTGGTCTTCCCCCGGGGGACTCCTCAGCGCGCAGCCTCACCGCTCGCCTCACTTCTTCCAGCACCTGCTGCGGCGTCTTACCCGCAGCAGCGATAACTGGACTCCTGGTCTTGATGTCCTGCATGCCCATGAGGTCTATGTCTCCGGCGGTGGTCACCACCGCCTGCACCTCGTCCGGAACAGGAGTCCGGAGGGGGATGACACGGTATCCCTCCCGCTGCAATAAATCCGCCACGGGGGCAAGAGCTGTCTCCACCGCTACGGCAGGCTCCTCTTCGCTGCTGGACAACATAGGCTCACCTCCACCCTATTCTTGTTCCCGGTGGGATCGCCTATGCGCGTGCAGCAGCCCGGCCACCTCCTCATCGCTGACCTGCGGGAAATGACGGTAAAACTGGCCGACAGCGTAAAAAGGTGAGGGGGTCGCCAGACACACCACCCGATCCGCTTCCTCCTGGAGCCGGGCAACGCTCTCCGGGGGAGCGACAGGTACCGCTACGGTGAGGGTAGCCGGGCGCTGGGGGCGAAGGGCGCGCAGGGCAGCCAGGACCGTATGCCCGGTGGCTACCCCGTCATCGACCACCACCACATCCATGCCCTCCAGCTCCGGAGGCGGCAAGCCCCGACGGTAAAGCTCCAGGCGACGCCTCACCTCCTGTGCCTGCCGTTGCGACTCCTTGGCGATGTAGGCAGCACTGGCCCCCACCAGTTCAGCCAGCCCCTGATCGATGATCACCTGGCCGTCAGGCCCCACGGCCCCGATGGCGAGTTCCGGATTGCGGGGTGCCCCGATCTTGCGAGGGACGATTACGTCCAGGGTAGCCCCCAGGGCTCGCGCTACCCGCGCAGCCACCACCACACCACCTCGAGGCACTCCCAGCACCAGAGGTCTGGTGAGGCCGAGGGCCACCACCCTCTCTCCCAACAGGGTTCCGGCTTCCTCCCGGTCGGCGAACATAGGCTAGCTGCCCTCGCCCGTGGCTTGCTGACCCTCCTGCTGGCGGCGGAAGCTACTGGAGCCTTCCAGAATACCTCCCTCCTCCACCACCAACTGGGAAACCTTTACGTTGCCCACCAGAACTCCGGTGGTGGCTATCTCCAACTTGCCGGCAGCCTCCACATCGCCCTTGAGTTGACCGGCCACCACCACATGGCGCGCCTTGACCTTTGCCACCACTCTGGCGTCCTGGCCGACGAAGACGTCGCCCTCCCCTATTATCTCACCCTCCAGGCGCCCGTCTACGCGGATGCTTCCCTGGGAGGTCACAGTCCCCTGCAGGAAAGTGGACTTGCCAATCACCGTATCCACACTGTCCGGGTTGGGGCGTTCCACCTTCTTGCCCAGCACTACTTCTCCCCTCCCAACCGCTGCAGGTACGGCCAGGGGTCGACCTCCCGGCCGTTGAAATGCAGCTCGAAGTGCAGGTGATCCCCGGTAGCCCGGCCACTCTCACCAACGGCAGCGATGATCTGTCCCGCCTCGACCTGCTGTCCTGCCTGCACCAGCAGGCGAGAATGGTGCCCGTACACGGTGCGGATTCCGTGCCCGTGGTCCAGGATCACGGTTCGCCCCAGACCCACCTTGTAACCCGCAAATACCACCACCCCGTCTGCCACCGCCCGCACGGGCGTTCCTTTGGGGGCGGCCAGGTCAACGCCGGCGTGGAACTCGCGCCCGAGTCCAAAGGGGGAGCGTCTGTACCCGAAACCGGAGGTGAAGCGCCCCAGCACGGGCATACATTGAGGGAGGGACAGAAGAATGTCCTGGCGCTGTTGGAGGACCTCCCGCAGCGCTGCGAGGCGGTCGCTCGCGATCTGCCCACTGGAAACAGCCTGGGCCAAGTCACCCGTTATGGCCTGGCCCACAGCCTCCGCGGTAGTGGGCACATTTGTGCCGCCCCCCGCACCGCCAGCGCCGGACGCCCCCTCGCCCGCAGGGGAATTGGCACCAGCCGTTCCCCAGAGCCGGCTCATGGCCCGGCTCGCCAGGGGGCCGGCGCGGCGCGAGGGCTGCGGCTCCAGGGGAGGCGCCGGGAGTAAGGGGGATCCTCCCCCTTTCGAGCCACCCACGAGGCCTTCCCCGTATAATTCACGGGCGGGGGACAGCGATGCCGCGTCGCCCGGGGGCTGGCGGGGGGACTGGCGCAAAGCAGCCAACAACTGGGCCTTCAGATGGGCTGGCAGGAAAGCGTCATCCTCGATGAGGGCCCGCACCTGCTGCTCCAGAGATGCGATGCGGGTTTCCCGCTCTTGCATGGCCGCTGCCTGACCGGACAGGGAATCCAGCAGGGACCGCTGGGCGTCGGTCTCCTGACGCAGCCGCGCCAGTTCGTCCATATTACCACGCATGATGGAATACGACTGCAGAAACCCGAAAAGGATTGCACAAATCAGGACTGCTGACGCGAGCAGCCTGCGGAAAAAGGAAACGGGGAGCCTGACCTGATATGTACGCTCTCCAAAATGGGGCACCAGCATAATCGTCACATGGCGTGACCTGGGCACCCTGCCGGCCACTTTTTCACCCCGCTCTCCCCGGGCGGTAGCTACGCAATTCGCCGGTCAGCCCCACTTTTCCTCCCCCATCCGTCCGGCCCGACCGGCCCGTAGCGCTACCAGCTCGGCGGGCAAAAGTTTCACGTGAAACAGTGACTAGCCCCTGATGCCGGCTCCTCGCCCACCCAGCACCTCCAGCAACCGCTCCAGGTCCTGCCGGCTGTAATACTGAATCTCAATACGCCCCCTCTGCTCATCTCCCCGGATAAACACCTTCGTCCCCAGGGCCTGCCGCAGCCGGTCCTCCCACGCCCCCCACGAGCCGGACGCCTTGGGCGCCCGACCCCGCCCAGCCCCCCGCACCTCGCGCCGGACTACCTCCTCCGCCTCGCGCACCGAGGCGCCACGCCGTACCAGGCTCTCTGCCACAGCAACCTGCAATCCCTCATCCGGAATGGCCAAAAGCGCGCGCGCATGTCCTGCGCTCAGCTTCCCCGCCCTCACCATCTCCTGGACCGCACTGGCCAGACCGAGCAAGCGTAGCGTGTTCGCCACATACGATCGACTCTTTCCCACCCGCGCCGCCAACTGCTCCTGCGTGTACCCAAACCGCTCCATCAACTGCCGGAACCCCGCCGCTTCCTCCATGGGGTTCAAATCTTCCCGCTGCAGGTTCTCGACCAGGGCCAGCTCCAGCCGTTCCGCCTCGCTCACATCCTTAATAATAGCCGGGATGGTCCTCAGCCCGGCCAGAACCGCCGCCCGCCACCTGCGCTCCCCCGCCACCAGCTCATACCCACCGGCTACCGGCCTCACCAGCACGGGCTGCAGCACACCGTGGGCTCGCACGGACTGGGCCAGTTCGGCCAACCCCTCCTCGTCTAACCTCTGCCGCGGCTGGTCCGGCGCCGGGCGCACCTCATCCACAGCTATGTCCTGCACCTGCCCCTCCTGCGGCAGCAGCGCCCCCAACCCCTTGCCCAGTCCTCGCTTACCGCCCGTACTCACGCGCCAGAACCTCCTTGGCCAATGCCATGTAGCTCTCGGCCGCCCGCGACCTGGGGTCGTACCAGTTGATGGGCTGCCCGTGGCTGGGCGCCTCCGACAACCTAACGCTACGGGGAATCACCGTACTGTAAACCTTCTCCCGAAAGTACTGCCTGACCTCAGCAGCCACCTGACTGGAAAGGTTCGTCCTCGTATCAAACATGGTGAGCACCACACCCTCGATGTGCAGCCCCGGGTTGTAACTCCTCCGCACCAACTGAACAGTACGCACCAGCTGGCCCAGCCCCTCGAGCGCAAAGTACTCGCACTGAATCGGTACCACCACGCCCTCCGCAGCCACCAACGCGTTCAGCGTGAGCAGGCCCAGCGAAGGCGGGCAGTCCATCAAGACAAACCTGTACTTCCCCTGCACGTCTGCAAGGGCCCTCCGCAACCGCTCCTCCCGCTCCGGCTCCCCCGCCAGCTCCACCTCCGCCCCCGCGAGGTCCACCGTGGCCGGCACCAGGTCCACCGCCCACGGCGTACGCACCACCACTTCCCCCATCTCCCGAACTCCCGCCAGCACGTCGTAAAGCGTTCCCGCCAATCGCCCCTTGTCCACGCCCAAGCCTGCGGTGCAGTGACCCTGCGGATCACAATCCAGGGCCAGCACGGCGTGCCCCATCGCCGCCAGGCAAGCCGCCAGGTTCACCACGGTGGTGGTCTTACCCACCCCGCCCTTCTGGTTCGCCACCGCCAGCACCCTGCCCACAGGTCCTCTTCGCCACCCCCGCCCCCCGTCTGGGCCGCTCTATGTACACGGTGACCACCAACTCGTCTCCGGCGTCACGCTCCTCCATCCGCGCCGGCACCCCCGCCTCCCGCAACGCCTGCACCGTAGCCCGAAACGTATTCAAAAATATCCTCAGATCCCGCAGCGCAGCCAGACGCGGCCGGCCTCTCTTTCCTTCGTCACCCCCAGCCCCCTTTCCTTCGCCCACCACCTCCTCTACCAGCCGCTCCGCCTCCTGCACCCGCAGGTCCCCCTCCACAACCAGCCGAAACACACGTAGCATCTCCTCCTCGCTTCTGAGGCGCAGCAAGGCCCGACCGTGTCTCTCGCTGATTACCCCCTCGTGCAGTGCCGCCCTGATCTCCGCCGGCAACCGCAACAGCCGTAGCCGATTCGCCACCGTGGCCTGGCTCAATCCCACCCTCCGCGCCAACTCTTCCTGGCTGAGATGAAACTCCTCCAGGATGCGCCGGTATGCCTCCGCCTCCTCGATCGGGCTCAAACCTTCCCGTTGCAAGTTCTCCACCAGGGCCAGCACGGCTGCCTCCGCCTCCGAACACTCCGTCACCACCGCAGGTACCGTCCGCAGTCCCGCTTCCCGCGCCGCCCGCAGCCTCCGGTGTCCCGCAACCACCTGGTACCCGTTCCCCGTCCTGCGCACCACCACCGGCTGCAGCAGCCCGTGCTCCCGAATTGAAGAACACAATCCCTCTACGTCATCCCCATCCCAGCGGGGTTGATGCGGGTTCGGTGCCAGCAGGTCCACCGGCACCTGCAGCACCTGCCGCCTGCCCTTCGGCCCCGCTGTACCCCGGCCTCCCAGTCTCAACCTCTCACCCCCTGGCTACCCAATTCTTTCCTGAACCTCCCCCTTCCTCCTCACCCTTTGCCACCACTACCAGCACCCGCCTCCCCATCCCCCACGGCAGTTGCACCCTCACCACCCTCTTCAGCGATCCTCCTGCCCCCACCACCTGCTCCCATTCCCCGCTGGCCTCCTCCTCACCCCGCGGTCCCAGCATGGCCACGAACTCACCCCCGCGCGCAGCCAGGGGAAGACACAAACCCACCGCCACCGGGAACCGCGCCAGCGCCCGCGCCAGCACCCGATCGAACGTCCGGCCCGCCGCCTGCAGTTCCTCCGCCCGCTGCCGCACAACTGCCACGTTATCGAGCCCCAACTGCCATACCGCCCAACGCAGGAAGCCCGCCCGTCGCCCCCGCGGCTCCGCAAGCACCACCCGCACCCCCGGCCGGCAAATGGCCACTACCAACCCTGGCAGCCCCACCCCGCTCCCCACATCCACCACGCTGGCTCCCTCGGGGAAATCTGTGGCCACCAGGCACGTCGCCGAGTCCAGCAGGTGCTTTCCCACCAGAACCCGCACATCCACCGGCGGACGAAATCCAGCCCGCGGCCCCGCTTCCTGCAACAAAACGCCGTAACGCGCAAGCTCCCCCGCCGCCGACCCCGCCAGCTCTATGCCCAGGGCCCGCGCACCCTCCTCGATCAGCTCCCCCAGGGCGCCCTCAGAACTCCTCCCCTCCAGCCCCCCTTCGCCTCCCGCCTGGACGCCATCGTCACTTTCTGCTAATCACGATCTTGCGAAACGGCTCCTCCCCTTCTGACCGCGTGACCAGTTGGGGGTCGCCCTGCAGCGCCAGATGCACCAGCTTCCGCTCCCGCGCCGTCATGGGCTCCAGCGTCGCCGGCCGCCCCGTCCGCCGCACCTTCTCCGCGGCCTGCAGGGCCATGCGCCTCACAGCCTCGGCCCGCCGCTGCCGGTAACCGGCCACATCCAGCACCAGCCGTTGCCGTCCTCCGCACTCCCTGCCTACCGCCAGGTTCACCAGGTACTCCAGCGCGTCCAGGGTACGGCCGCGGTGACCGATCAGCGCACCCAGGTCCTCTCCCTCAACCTCCACCCACAGACGGCCGTCCCGTTCCTCGGCCCGAACTTCGCCCCTCAACCTCATGGTGCGCAGGATCTCGTTCACGAACCCCACCGCAAACCGATCCGGCCGCCGCTTCCGCGTCACCCGGACCCAGGCCTCCCTGCTCCCCAAACCGAGGAAGCCCCGCCGCCCTTCCTGCAGAACCTCCACTTCAGCCTCGTCTGGGCCGATCCCCAGCTCTTTCAGCGCCGCCTGCACGGCCTCTTCCACCGTGCGGCCTCTCTTCTCGATCCTCCTCACCTGCCGCTCCCCCTCCGCGTGGTCGGGCCTGCGGCATCAGGTACTGCTGCAAAGCCCGTAGCGCTGTGCTCACCGTCCAGTACAACCCCAGCCCGGCGCCGTACTTCGCGGTAAAGTAAAACATCATCGCCGGCCCCATCGCCAGGCTCAGCAGCATCATGCCCGTTCCTCCCCCGGCTGATGGCGGCGTGGACACCCGGGCCTGCCAGTACGTCGCCGCCGCCGCCAGCGCCGGCAATACGTAATACGGGTCCGGCCGGGCCAGGTGGGGAACCCACAAGAACGACGCCGGCCCGGCGTACTCGTAATGACTGAGGGCCTGAAACAGCGCGATGATGAAGGGGAATTCAATCACCATGGACAGGCAGCCCGCGAAGGGGTTAACGCCGTGCTGCCGCCACAACTCCAGCTGGGCCTCGTTCAGCTTCCGCGGATCGTTGCGGTACCGCCGGCGCAATTCCTCCATCTCGGGAGCCAGGGCCTGCATGCGGACAGTCGACACCGCTCCGCTCCACGTCACGGGCAGTAGCACCACTCGCACAGCCACCGTCAGCAGTATGATGGCCAGCCCGTAACTACCCGTCCACGAGTAAAATGTGGCTATCCCCTCAGTCACCAGGTCCGTCAGCCACTTCAACCCCTAACCCCCTCTCCCCCACGCCTCATGGCACAGGGTCATATCCCCCGGGATGCCAGGGGTGACAGCGCAACAACCGCCTGCCCGCCAGCAAGCCCCCCTTGACCACCCCGTACCGCTTGACGGCCTGCTCGGCATAAACCGAACAACTGGGCTCAAACCGGCAGCTGGCCGGAAGGAGCGGAGATACCACCAGCCGGTACAGCCAGATCAGGGCTACCACGCCCCACCTCGCCGCTCTCCCCAGCTCCACCATGAGATAGCGAACATGCTTTCGCTGCCAACTACCCGCGGGCATCTGCCTCCGCCCTTTTCAACAGGCCACGCAGGGCGTCCCTCAACTCCAGCATACCCATTCCCGCGCAGTCATCCCGGGCCACCACCACACACCAGCCACCGGGAATCTCCCCGCGCAACTGCCGATACGCCTCCCGCAGCCGCCGACGCACCCGGTTACGCACCACGGCCTTCCCGACCCGCCGCGGCACCCGAAAACCCACCCTGGGGCCTCCCCGACCAGCCAGGAAATAGACGACCAGCCCCCCTCCCGCGTAACGACGTCCCCTGCGGTACACTTCCCTGAATTCGCCGCTACGGGTAAGCCTTTCCTCCCTGGGGAGCACCGTCGTTCCCCCGTCATCTCACGGCCAGCCGCTTGCGCCCCTTGGCCCTCCTCCTGGCCAGCACCCGCCGTCCTCCCGGCGTGCGCATCCGCCGCAAAAACCCGTGCACCCGCCGTCGATGCCGCCGCTTGGGTTGGTATGTCCGCTTCATGGTGGTGTCCCTTCCTGACCTCTCCAGGCCAAAATCACCGCCATTATAAAGAACCACCCCCCGCGTGTCAACGCAACGACCCGTCCAATAGCGAACTGGCGAACCCCCATGTTGCCTCAGAATAAAAAGTACTTGTACCACGGATCGTTGCCTCAGAATGAAAGGTACTTGTACTCAAGTGGGTTAACCCCTTTCTGCGAGGACTGGGGTTTGAGCGGAGACGACTGAGTCGA
>JBFLXJ010000016.1 GCA_040757085.1 Bacillota bacterium
GGGAGGGTGGGGCGGGCGCGGCCAGGGCTGTGAACGCTTCCACCCATAGGTCGGGGGAGGGAGCGGGAAGGCGGCGCCGGGTCAGGTACACCAGCCCCCCCAGGCCCAACAGGCAGACGCCTGCGGCGAGCACCGCCGGGTCGGTCAGGCAGAAGACGAACAGGCATACCACCACCGCCCCCGCGGCCGCGGCCTTACCCGGCCGGGAGGTACTCAGGCGCCAGGCGGCCAGTGCGGTGGCCAGGTAAGCGAAGGCAGAGCAGATGACGGCGGTGCCCACGACAGAGGAGATGGTTGCTAGCGCGCTTGCCGCCACCGCCGGAGCCACGAGGGTGGCGAGCGCCGCGTCGGGCGTGCCGCGGCGGGGATGCAGGCGCCCCAGGGCAGGCGGCAACAGTCCGGTGGCGGCCATGGCGACCAGTAGGTGCGTGGCCGCGAAAGTTATGGCCGCTGCCGTGCCCAGGGTGGAGACCAGGACTCCGGTTCCCAACACCAGTTCGGCAACTGCGGCCGCCGGTTTCCATCGCGGGAGGAGGCCGGCGGCGACGCCGCGGGCACAGGAGACCAGGGGGGCAGTGTTCCCCGCAAGTTCCGTCCGGGAGAGCACGAGCAGCGTCGTGAGGTTTGCGAGGAGGTAAAGGGCGGCGCACGCTGCCGTCCCCAGGATCAGCGCCAGGGGGATGGTTCGGTGCGGATTCCTAACCTGCCCAGCGGGGATGCTCCCTACCTCGAATCCGGCATATGCCCAGAACACCGGGACGAGCAGGGCGCCGGCGGCGTCCCAGGGAGGGAGCTGAAGGGGCAGTAAGTTGGCCAGTGCCCGTCCCGGGTGCAGGGCTGCCCAGGCCAGTCCTCCCGCAACGACCACCAGCAGGGGCAGCAGCCTGGCTACGGTGAGCAGGTCGGTGATCAGGGAAGCCAGCCGGGGGCCCTGGTAAATGGCCAGGGCCACCAGGAGCAGGAAGCCCGCCCTGACCGGTGACGTCCACCAGGGCGGCCACGCCGCCGCTGCCGCGATCATCGACTGCAGGTAGCGGGAAAATGCTATGGGCAGGGCCACCAGGGACGACCACTGGGCAACCAGCACCGCCCAGCCCGCCATGAAGCCGGCCAGGGGACCGAAAGCCCGGCGCGCGTAAAGGTAGGGCCCCCCGTTGCCGGGCACCACAAGGGCGCAGGTAGCGAAGGCCATGGCCACGGCCATGGCCATCACCGCTCCTGCTCCCCAGACGAAAAGGCCCGATGACCCCAGGTCGGCTCCGAACGCGGAAGCCACGTACAGGTCGGCTCCGATGGTTCCCCCCATCACCAGCAGGACAACCTGGCCCAGGCCAAGATAATGTGTGGGTCCCGCGGGCGCGCAGTTGCGTGGTTGCGGCTGCCGGGACAAAGAGACCCCCCGTCCAGCATATGAGGGGGGCTCAAAAGTCGGTGCGGTCGGGGGCCTTCAGGTGGCGGAGGTGGCAGGTGTCGTTCATCAAGACCACTTCCACCCGCTCCCCCCGCCACTCCAGCGCGTTCAGACAGGCCGTATCCTGGCGGATGCGCCAGAATCCTGCCGTCCCCGCCCCCAGCGCGCGGGCCAGGAGCACCTTGCACACCACGCGATGGGTGACCACGAGGACCGCCGTTGCCGGGTGAGATTCCACCAGGCGCCCGAGAGCCGGCCAGGCCCGCTCCTCCACCTCGGCCAGCGATTCTCCCCCGGGGAAAGTGACGGCGGCGGGATCGCTGGCCCACTTCCGGTACAAATCGGGGTAGCGCTCCTCCACCTCCTGGCGGGACAGCCCTTCCCAGGCGCCGAAGTTGAGGTCGGTCAAAGCGGGCTCGACCCGCGGGTCGTCGACTTCCAGGGAAGCGCAGGCGATGCGGGCAGTTTCCAGTGCCCGGGAAAGGGGACTCGACACGACTGTGGTGATCCCCGCGTCGGCCAGGGCTTCGCCCAGTGCCCGCGCCTGTTGCCGCCCCAGGTCGTCCAGGGGGATGTCGGTCTGCCCCCGGAAGATTTCCTCGCGATTCCACGTGGTGCGGCCGTGCCTTGCGAGGTATATTCTGGTAATGGAAGCCACGAGTGCATCACCCGGTGCAGTGTTCGGCGGGCGAGGCGGGGATTCCTGGTAGGACGCACGGAAGGACGGCTGCCGGAAGCGGAGAGAGCGGCACTTGCCTGGCGCTCTCGCACTTCCGTCCTGCCCGACTCACTCTTAGTCAGGAGACGCAGTTGTTCTGGCCACGGGTGGAGAGCCACTGATTCCGGACATCAAGGGGGTAACTGGTCCCAGGGTCGTTACTGCCTTGGAGGTTCTTCAGTTTATCAGCAAGTCGGCGCGAACGTGCTGATCGTAGGCGGCGGCATGGTGGGGTGCTAGGAGTCCGCTTCGAAACCCCCTCTAAGGGAGCTCAGGCGGCCCTCTTGTAAGTCCGTTTCCCACTTCTGGGAACCTCCGCCTGGAAACATATGTTTGGACAATCCCCGCAGACCTTGATAGAATGCAGCCGTAGCAACGATTCTAGGCAAGGTGGGCGGTGCGTATGCTGGGCTACGTCAACACCAACTGGCATGTGGAGGACACCTGGGGATGGATGGACCGCATCCCGAAGAAGTCTTTCTGGGCCCGTTTTCGCGCCTGGGCCTGGGAGCAGGGCAACCTGAAAGACGAGGAGTTCGCCCACCTTTACTCCGACATCGGCCGGCCCTCGGTGAGCCCCGCCCAGCTTACCGCGGCCATCCTCATTCAGCTGGAGAAGAACCTTTCCGACCGCGAGCTGGAGGAGGCCACCCTGTACGACGACCGGGTGAAGTACGCCCTGGGCATGTCGCGCAACGGCCCGGGGCTTGACGCGGTGACGTTGTGCCGCTTCAGGCAGCGGCTGATGGCTGCCGACGGCGCGAAGATGCTGCTTGACAAAGTGGTGGCGCTCGGGAAGGAGCGGGGGCTCATCTCGAAGGAGACGGTGGCCATCGTGGACACCTTCCTGGTGGAGGGTGCGGCGGCCAGGCAGGACACCATCACCCTGATCAGGCGGGCGGTGGCCATGGTGCTGAAGGTGGCCGCTTTCCACGAGTGCAGGGAGGAATTGGAGCAACTCCTTGAGCGGAGGGACTACGGCTCGCCCAAGAAGCCGACCATCGACTGGTCGAACCCGGCCGAAAAGCAAGCCCTGGTGGAGAGCTTGGTGAAGGATGCCCGCCGGCTGGTGAAGGCGGTGCGCGAGAAGGGTGATGCTCCGGAGGAGTTGAAGAACGCGGTCGACTTCCTGGAGCGGGTGGCGGAGCAGGACATCGAGGAGGATGGCGAGGGCAGGATACGCATCCGCCAGGGGGTGGCGAAGGACCGGGTGATATCCACCGTCGATCCCGAGATGCGGCACGGGCACAAGACCTCTTCCAACAAGGCCGACGGGTACAAGGCACACGTGATAGTGACGGGTGAAAAGGGCGAGTGGATCACGGGGGTGGAAGAGACTCCTGCCAACGCTCGGGACGCGAGCAAGGCGGAGGAACTCGTCGACCAGCACAAGGCGCGTGTTGGTGCCGATTCCCCGGAGTTGCTGGGCGACTGCCCCTTTGGTGACCCCGAGTTGCGGGAGAGGCTGGAGGCCAAAGGGGTGAGGGTGGTGGCGCCCGTCCCCCCTGCTTCCCGGCGGGACGGCCACTTCAGCAAGGACGACTTCGAGATCAATGTGGAGGAAGGGTATGTGAGGTGCCCGGCGGGGCAGGAGACGAGGACGCTCACCTGGGGCAAAGATGAGCGCGGGCGAAAGATTCCCGTGTACAGGTTTCCCGCCGAGGTGTGCGCGTCCTGTCCCCTGCGAGCCAGGTGCACGTCGAGCAAGCTGGGCAGGCAGGTGAGGCTGCACCCCCGCGAGGAAGTGCTGCAGGCCCTCAAGAGGGAGCAGAAGACGCCCGAGTTTCGGGAGAAGTACAGGCAACGCGCGCACATCGAGCGGACCAACTGTGACCTCAAACGCCATGGTGCGGGTAAGGCGCGGTACATCGGGCGGATCAAAGTGAAGTTCCAACTGATCATGGCGGCGGTGCTTCACGACATCAAGCTCCTCCTGGCAGCTCTTGACGGGCAGCCTGGGGAACTCCTTGCACAGGGGGTAGTGTCGGCTTGAGTGGGGATACGGGGAAGGAAGGGGTGGTTGAAGGGCTGATTGAGGGCTAACTACGGGCATCGCGGGGGCACGTTGTGCTCCCACCGGCAGGTGAGACCCAGATCTTTCCTTGGAAACAGGGGTTAGAGGCATCGTTTCAGACCCTTTTGGTGCGGACTCCTAGACTGCCGACTTCGTAGGGGAACGTGGACACAGGGTGACCATCATCGAGATGTTGCCTGAAATCGCCAGTGGACGTTGAGGACGCAGTGAAGCACTTCCTCTTGCAGAGGCTGAAGGCCTATGGGGTGCGGGTGGAAACGGGAGCCGTTGTGGAGGCGTTCGTTGAGGACGGGGTAATAGCGAAAAGGGATGGCCGGGAGATGCGGTTGACCGGTTCGACACGATCGTCCTTGCTACGGGTGCAAGGTTGGTAAACCCGCTACGGGAAGAGCTGGAAGGCAAGGTGGCCGAGGTGTACGTTATCGGCGACGCTGCTTCCCCGCGGAAGGCCTTGGAGGCAGTCGAGGAAGGAGCACGAGTCGCGCTCAAGTTGTAAGTCGGAGTCCAGGCCCAGTGTCGCAGCAGCCCGCACTCCGCGGTCTGCTTGCGTAATGAGCCGGGCAGCCGGTGCGGCGGCACTGGCGGAAGGGTGGCTGCGGGGGGCCCGCTAAAAAGGGACGCGCAGGTATGACTACCGCCCATGAGTCGGTTCGTGAACGCCCTCGGTCTTGTGGTTTGCTTCTTTGAGTACATATTGTCTGATCTTGCGGATGGCCGCGCTCTGGCTGATGCCCAGGGCGCGTGCCACTTTGTAGCTGCTCTTCAGGGTTGCGTACGCCTGACGGATCATCTCCTCTTCCAGCAGTGCCTTGGCATCCCGGAGGCTCATGGAGTCCCGGCGGGCGATGTCGACGGTGCGCGCGGAAGCCCGGATGTTGTCGGGAAGGTCTGCTTCCTCGATCACGTCCGCGCGGGCGGTGAGAACCAGCCGCTCCATCACGTTCCGCAGTTCGCGGACGTTCCCCGGCCAGGTATAGGCCAGCAGGCACTCCACTGCCCCCTGGGAGAGCTGTCGCCGCAAACCGAATGCCTCGTTGCACTTGTTCAGGAAGTGGTAGATGAGAGGCAGGATGTCCTCCCGGCGCTGGCGTAAGGGCGGGATCCATATGGTGAGCACATTCAGGCGGTAATAGAGGTCCTCGCGGAAGCGGCCCTCCCGGATGAGTTCCTCCAGGTTCTGGTTGGTGGCCGCTATGATCCTCACGTCCGCGTGCTTCTGGTGGCTGCTCCCGACGGGGAAGAAGCGTTTCTCCTCGATAACCTGCAGGATCTTGGGTTGCAGGGCCAGGGGCATGTCGCCTACCTCGTCCAGAAACAGGGTTCCCTTGTCGGCCGCGGCCAGCAGCCCGGGTTTTCCTTCTCTCCGGGCGCCTGTGAAGGCGCCGGGGGCGTAACCGAACAACTCCGACTCCAGCAGGCTTTCGGGAATGGCGCTGCAGTTGATCTTCACGAAGGGCTGGTGCCTGCGCTGGCTAAGGGAGTGGATGGCCCGGGCGATGAGGTCCTTGCCCACGCCCGATTCTCCCGTAATGAGGACCGTGGTTTCCACGCTGGCGGCTATGCGGGCGAGGTCCACGGCGTTGCGCATGGCCCGGCTGTTGTAGACCAGCCCCTCCGGGGCGTTCTTCTCGGCCGCCTCGGCGGCGTACCGTTCCAGCAGTTGCCGCTGGGCCTGGATCTCCTGCTGGAGGCGGACGAGTTCGGTCACGTCGCGGGATGTGCACACCACCATCCTAATGGAGCCGGAAGAGTCGAATATGGGGACCCCGGTGATGACCAGCTTGCGCCCGATCATAGTGTTCTGCTCAATGGTCACCGGCTTTCTGGTCTGCAGCACCAGCGGGGTCACCGCGGGCCAGTAGACACCCTGTTCTTGCAGCTCCAGCACGTGCTTGCCCAGCAGTTGATTGACGGGTACGCCATAGTGCCTCTCGCACGTGCGGTTGGCGTATATGGTGTAGCCCCTCCCGTCGGTGATGTATACCTCGTCCTCGATGGCGTTGAGGATGTTTTCGAACTGGTCCGCAGTGAGAGAACGAAGGTCGCAGGTATCACCGTGTGTGGGACCAGGTGATCGGTCGCTGCCCGGACCGTGCGCCATCTTATTCCTCCGCCCCCTGTTGATCGGATAATTCTCGTTTGCCACTGGCTTTCCCTGCCGGGCACCAAGTCGTTCCCGCTAAATGCTGAGTCATCTGCGCATCACAGCATGCCGGCAGCCGGCAGATGGAAGTGCCCTTGCGCGGCTCCGGATCCCGATGTGGGGGGTGGGATCGATTGCCCGGGGCCTTTCGAGGGGTTGGCACAATTATTGCTACCGGTGGCTGGACGGCAAGGCGTGTCCCGTGACAGAACGCCCGGCACGAGAAAGGTGGTGCTCCGTTGCACCCACCGGGCAGGACAGGTAGGTGCCTGGTCGTGCTGACCCCAGTTCGAGAAAGGAGTCGTGATTTCAGGTGCACGTCGATCCGGGGGAAGTGTCGCAGTGCAAGGAGAGGTACCTGTTCCCCAATGTGAGGACGTATTACTCCCAGCCCCTGG
The DNA here is from genome assembly GCA_040757085.1 of Bacillota bacterium. NCBI lineage: Bacteria > Bacillati > Bacillota > Bacillota bacterium. The sequence goes on from JBFLXJ010000016.1 coordinate 6,706, forward strand.
TGTTGGTGGACGGCCAGGGGGTGCGGGTGCGGGACGCCGCCGGGCAGGAGTACCTGGATTTCTTCGGCGGCATCCTGACCACCAGCGTAGGTCACGCCCACCCGCGGGTCACCGAGGCCGTGTGTCGCCAGGTTCGGGAAATCATGCACACCTCCACGTGCTACCTGAACGAACCCATGTTGAAGCTGGCCCGCCGCCTAGCCGAGATCACCCCGGGCAGGCTACAGAAGTGCTTCTTCACCAACAGCGGCACGGAGGCTATAGAGACGGCCATTATGGCCGCTCGTCTTTACACGGGTCGCCAGGAAGTGATTGCACTCCGGCACAGCTACCACGGCCGTTCCCAGCTGGCGACTACGCTTACCGGTAACGCCACCTGGCGCACCGCCGGGGCCTTGCCAGGGGTTGTGCACGCGCACAACGCGTACTGTTACCGGTGTGCCTTTGGCCTGTCGTACCCCGGTTGCGACGTGGCCTGTGCCCAGGACATCGAGGAGCTGATCAGGACTACGACGACCGGTGAGGTGGCCGCGTTCGTCGCCGAGCCCATCCAGGGCGTGGGCGGTTTCATTACTCCACCCCCCGAATACTTCCGGGTGGCGGTGGAAATCGTGCGCCGGCACGGGGGCGTGTTCATCTGCGACGAGGTGCAGACCGGCTTCGGGCGTACCGGGAAGTACATGTTCGGCATCGAGCACTGGGGCGTGGAGCCGGAGGTGATGGTATTCGCCAAAGGGCTGGCCAACGGGGCCCCCGTAGGGGTCACCATAGCGGTGCCCGAGGTGGCCGATGCCTGCACGAACTACAGCATATCCACCTTCGGCGGCAACCCGGTGAGTATGACGGCGGCCCTGGCCACCCTGGAGGTGGTCGTCGACGGTGCCGTACCGGAGCACGTGGACGGGGTGGGGAGGCTGCTGTTCGAAGGGTTGCAGAAACTGGCAGAGCAATACCGTTTCATCGGCGAGGTGCGGGGCAAGGGCCTCATGGTAGGGGTTGAGTTGGTCGGGGAGGACAGGTCGCCGGCACCCGACCTGACCAACCGATTCATGGAGTGTGCCCGCGAGGAAGGTGTGCTGGTGGGCAAGGGCGGGCTATACGGGAACGTGCTCCGCATTGCCCCGCCCATGACGGTGGGGGAGCAGGAAGTGGAAGAAGCGGTCGATAGGCTGGGCCGCGTGTGCTGTCGGCTGGCGGGGAGCGCATAGCGGGCTGTCACGCGGTGCGTGCCGCCTGCCTGACGTGGCGGGCGGTGCCCGCGACAGGATGGACGAGCAGCGTCATCAGGAGGGAGACCGGGTATGCACAGCGACGTCAAAGTCACGGCACAGGCAGGAGTGGAACGGCTGCGCAACTATGTCGGGGGCAAGTGGGTGGAGTCCCGTTCCTCGGTGTGGGAGGAGGTGAGGAACCCGGCCACGGACGAGGTGCTTGCCCTGGTACCCTTTTCCGCCAAAGAAGAAGTGGACGAGTGCGTGGCGGCGGCCAAGCGGGCGTTTCCCGAGTGGCGGGCGACTCCCGCGGTGGAGAGGTGCCGTTACCTCTTCCGCCTGAAGCATCTCCTGGAGGAGAGGCAGGCGGAGCTGGCCCGGGTAATCACTCTGGAGCACGGGAAGGAATACCGGGCTGCCTACGGTGAGATGCGGCGGCTGATTGAGATGGTGGAGGTAGCCTGCGGTATTCCCACGTTGATGATGGGTGATTATTCTGAGCAGATCGCGCCGCGGATAGAGGAGTACAGCATCCGGGTGCCGCTCGGCGTTTTTGCGATGATCCCTCCGTTTAACTTCCCGGGCATGGTGCCGTTCTGGTTCATGCCCTGGGGGGTGGCGTTGGGGGACACCTATATCATCAAACCGAACCGGCAGTGCCCCATAACCCAGCAGCGGTTGTTTGAGTTGATAGAAGAGGTGGGGTTCCCGCCCGGGGTGGTCAACCTGGTGAACGGCGGGCGGGAAGTGGCGAAGTGGCTGATCGAGCACCCGGACGTGAAGGGTATCTCGTTCGTGGGGTCGACGGAAGGGGCGAAGGCCATATACCGCATGTGCGCCGAGCACGGTAAGCGGTGCCAGGCGCAGGGAGGGGCGAACAACTTCCTGGTGGTGATGCCCGATGCCGACCTGGACGCCATCATGCCGAACATCATGGAGTCCTGCTTCGGCAACAGCGGGCAGAGGTGCTTGAGTGGCGGGGTGGTGCTGGGGGTGGGCCCCATCTACGAACGGTTGAAGGAGAAGTTCCTGGAGGCGGCCAGGAACCTGAAGGTGGGATGCGGGCTGGACGAGGACACGGACCTCGCGCCCGTTGTGTCGCGGGAGGCGTTGCAGAAGCTGCATGCGGCCATAGAGCAGGGTATCCGTGAGGGTGCGAAGCTATTGCTAGATGGGCGGGGCGTGAAGGTGGAGGGGTATCCGAACGGGTACTTCCTGGGTCCGACGGTATTTGAGGCGGAGCCCGGGATGTACGTGTTCGACGAGGAGATATTCGGTCCCGTGCGCTGTCTGAAGCGGGTGGAGACTGTTGACGAGGCGATCGAGCTCATTAACTCCAGCCGTTACGGCAACGCGGCCACCATCTACACCCAGAACGGTGCCTGGGCGCGGGAGTTCCGCTTCCGGGTGGAGTGCGGGAATGTGGGGATAAACGTGGGCGTGGTGGCGCCGATGGCGTTTTATCCCTTCGCCGGGATGAAGGATTCGTTCTTCGGCGACCTGCACGGCCAGGGCAAGGATGTGCTGGACTTCTTCACGGACCGGAAAGTGGTCATAGAGCGCTGGTTCCCGGAGAAGGAAGTAAGGGAGCGTTGGTTCTGACGCCGCCCGCCCGGCCAGCCGGTACCTAGCGGGAGCTGGCTATTCAGCGAGGAGACAGTGGGCGGAGCAGCTGGGCCGCTTTGACCGACTAGGCCGCTAGAGTGACTCGACCAGTCGCTGAGTCTCGACGTACTCACGTGAGTCTGTGTGGCATCAAGGCATTTCTCCCTGCTGGCTCGCATTGTCCGAGAAGGTGCCTTCTTAACACAAAATTGGCTCTTTGGGTGGGCTATACTGGTCGCTGGCATGTTTCTTGCGTGGCAACTGCGTGTGACGGCCCGCAGGGGTCTGGCCGAAAGGTGGGGACAGGGTCGTTGCGCATAGGTGTTCCGAAGGAGGTCAAGGCTGACGAGCAGCGGGTGGGCCTCACCCCGGCAGGGGTCATGTCGCTGACCAGGGGGGGCCATGCGGTCCTGGTAGAGACGCAGGCGGGGGCTGGCTCCGGCATCAGCGATGAGGAATACGCCGCCGCGGGGGCCTGCATCGTCTACGGCCCGGAAGAGGTATACGGCGAGGCGGACCTCATCGTGAAGGTCAAGGAGCCCTTGCCCTCGGAGCATCGGCTGCTGCGTCCCGGGCAGGTTTTGTTCACCTACCTGCACCTGGCCGCGGACAGGAGGCTGGCCGAGGCCCTGGTGGAGCGGGGCGTGGTGGCGATCGCCTACGAAACGGTGGAGGCCCCCGACGGGTCCCTGCCTCTGCTTGCCCCCATGAGTGAGGTGGCGGGCCGCATGTCGGTGCAGATCGGGGCCCGCCTGCTGGAGAAGCGGTCGGGGGGAAGGGGAGTGCTGTTGGGAGGGGTGCCCGGCGTGCCACCTGCCCAGGTGGTCATTGTGGGGGGTGGGGTGGTGGGCACGAATGCCGCCAAGGTCGCGCGCGGTATGGGGGCGAGCGTGTGTGTCTTCGACGTGAACGCTGCCCGCCTGCGTTACGTGGACGATTTGTTCCGCGGCACGGTGACCACACGCATGTCGAACCCCTATGACCTGGCGGTGGCACTGCGGGAAGCCGACCTGCTGATCGGGGCAGTGCTGGTTCCCGGGGCAAAGGCCCCCCAGGTGGTGAGCGAAGAGATGGTGGCGGCTATGAGGCCGGGGTCGGTGATAGTGGACGTGGCCATCGACCAGGGGGGCTGCGTGGCCACGGTGGACCGGATCACCACGCACTCTCAACCTACTTTCGTGAAGTACGGCGTGGTGCACTACAGCGTCCCCAACATCCCGGGGGCCGTGCCCCGCACGTCGACTTTTGCGCTCACCAACGTGACGCTGCCCTATGTGGTTCGCTTGGCCAACCTGGGGTGGCGCGAGGCGGCGCTTGCCGATCCCGGCCTTGCCAAGGGCCTAAACGTGGTAGATGGGGACGTCACGCATCCGGCGGTGGCAGCGGCACTCGATATGCCGTATACCGGTCTCGCAGGGTGAGCGAGTCCGAGGGGGTGCGGATTTTGCTCCGGTTCACGGCGGACAAATGCGTGGGGTGCCACTTGTGCGAGCTGGCGTGTTCCGTCACCCACCACGATGTATTTGACCCTGGCCGGGCATATCTTGGCATACGTTCGGTGTACGTTGATGACGGGTTACTAGTCCGTGCGAGCCTTTGCATCGGTTGTGACGCGTGCGTGGATGCGTGTCCCACTGGGGCGGTATCTAGGGAAAACGGAGGCTATGTGGTGCAACGGGACCTGTGCACAGGGTGCGGTGCGTGCGTGCAGGCATGCCCGCAGCAGGTCGTGCGCATCACCGATGGCGTGGCGGGCATGTGTGACATGTGCCGCGATGCTGGCATGCCGCAGTGTGTGCAGTGGTGCAGACCTGGGGCACTGGTAGTAGCAGGGTAGGTGGGAGAAGAGGTGGGCGCGCAGTGATAGCCTATACCGGAAAGTACGCGGTGGTAGACCTTTCGGACGGCAGCATCCAAGTGCGGGATACTCCCTTCGAATGGGTGCGCAAGTATTACGGGGGGAAGGGGCTAGTGTTCAGGTACCTCGCGGGAGAACTCCCCCCTTCGGTAGATCCACTCGGCCCCGATAACCAGCTCGTTTTGGCGGCAAGTCCTCTTACCGGGACTATTGCCCCTTGTTCGGGCAAGCTGACCGTGGGGTCGAAATCCCCGGCCACAGGTACCATATTGGATTGCTCCGTGGGCGGTGGGTTCGCGGCCCAGCTTAAGTATGCAGGATACGATTTTCTTGCGGTGCGGGGGAAGGCGCCCCACCCTGTGTACCTGTTCATCGACGACGGGGACATAACGGTGCGCCCCGCCTCTGATTTGTGGGGCAAGGGTACCCGGGAGACTGACTCAGCCCTGCGCAGTGAGCTAGGGCTGGACATTTCCGTAATTGGCATCGGGCCAGGCGGCGAGAATATGGTTCGCTTCGCCTGCCTGACAGCGGACGTATACCGTCAGGCGGGCCGAGGGGGAGCGGGTGCCGTGGCCGGCAGCAAGAACCTGAAGGCCGTGGCGGTTAGGGGATCTCGGGCGGTGCGCGTGCCTCATGGCCGGAAGTTCCTGGATAGGATAAGGGAGATCGTGTGGGAGGCGGTGTTGGGCCCTGATAACGACTGGGCGATCAGCGACGGCACCCCCGTATTGGTTGATCTCTGCCACACGATTGGGGTGCTGCCCACGCGAAACTTCCAGGAGGGAACTTTCGAGGACCATGAAAAGATCAACACAGACCGGGTAAAAGCTCATCTCAAGCAACGGCGGGCTTGCTTCGGCTGTCCCCTCGCCTGCGGCAGCTACGTGGACGTGGGTGGGTGGCGTGTGGAAGGCCCAGAGTACGAGACCCTGGCCATGGGCGGGTCGAACTGCGGTATTTCCGATTTCGGTGCTATCGTACGTTTCAACAAGATGTGTGACGATTTGGGTCTCGACACCATCTCGACCGGGAACGTCCTAGGTTTTGCTATGGAGTCCACAGAAAGGGGGGTACGCGATTACGGGCTGAGGTTCGGCGACACGCAAGCCTACCTGAAGGCGGTCGAGGACATCGCGCTGCGAAGGGGGGTGGGAGAGCTTCTCGGCCAGGGAGTGCGGTACCTGGGAGAGAACTTCGGGGGATACGATTTTGCGATGCACGTGAAAGGTTTGGAGATGCCGGCATACGACCCGAGAGGTTCCTGGGCCATGGCTTTGGCGTACGCGACCGCTGATCGGGGGGCCGACCACCTGCGGGCCTGGGCAATTGCGCAGGAGGCGATGGCCGGCATGGATCCGTTCACCGGCGAAGGCAAACCCGAACTCGTCGCTGACCTGCAGTGGAAGAACGCGGCCAAGTGGTCGGTTGGGGTCTGCGACAGTTGCTCGATGTCGCCTGAGATCCTGGCGGAACTGCTGTCGCTGGCTACCGGCTGGTCGCTGACAGGGGCGACCGACATCGTGCGGGCTGGCAAGCGGATCTGGCTCCTGGGCAGGCTCTTCAACGTGAGGGAGGGCTTCCGTCGTAGGGAGGACACGCTTCCTGTGCGAGTGTTCGAGCACCCAGTCAGAGGGGGTCCTGCCGACGGTGTTGTGGTTCCCAGGGCAACCTTTGAGGAGATGCTGGATCGCTATTACGTTCTCATGGGCTGGGATCGGGAGGGCGTACCTACGCGAGAAGCGATCGAAGAATGTGCGCTGGAATCCGAAGTGGTTGTTGCCTTCAGGAAGCTCCCGTAGGGAGCCTAAAACGGTCTTGAGAACCCGCGTGGAAGTCCCCAAGAGGACAAAGAAGGGAGTCAAGTTGCCCCATGGAGCGGAAGCTGGAGAAATCGTTAAACCCTGTCCTGGTCCTGTTTATGGCACTCGGGCTCACAGTGGGTATCTGGGTTAACGTGGAGCACTGGTGGATTGGTGTTACAGGTCCCTCGATAGCGCTGGCTTTTGTCGTCTGCGCAATCTTGCTGATCCCGATAGCGCTCGTGTACGCTGAGTTGACACCCGCAATCCCTTATGCTGGCGGAGAAGTGTACTACACAGGGGCCGCGTTCGGTCCTGGGATAGCATTTTGGGTTGGGTGGACCCAGTTGCTACCCTACTTGGCCATGCCTGCCTTTATTGTGATGGCTACAGTTGAGGTAACGAGCTTTTTGCTTGGTGCTCAGACGAGATCCCTGAAAAACGCCTGAACCCTTGACTCCGTTATGCTCCAAGCTTTGCCTTGATCTGGGAACAATCCGTGTCACTACAACTCTGCCATCGGTGCCGCCCAGCACCGGAGATCGTTGCGGC